>NZ_JBHFFC010000032.1:0-41650 GCF_043359615.1 Exiguobacterium sp. S22-S28
TGTCGTTTTCAGCGACTTTAATATCTTACCAAGTTACTGACACGATTGTCAACAACTTTTTTTGATATTTTTTTCGGTGTGTCACAACCATTCGCGGCACAAGAAGTAATATACCATGGAGTTTTTGTTTACACAAGTGTTTTATTAGAAAAACATTTAAAATGTTTTTATTCCCGGTTTTACTCAAGATTATTCCGACAAACTCCTCATTGATTAAGGGGTTTTTATGGATGGAATATAAATAAAAATCCCCCCGCTTCCTTCTATATGAAGAAAGACGAGGGAATAACCGTTCCAAATTAGTTTTGTTGATGACGCATCGTTGGGAACAACAGTACATCGCGAATCGACGGAGAATTCGTCAATAACATGACGAGACGGTCAATTCCGATTCCAAGTCCACCAGTCGGTGGCATACCATATTCAAGTGCTTCAATAAAGTCATTGTCCATTTCATGCGCTTCATCATTCCCTGCTTCTTTTTCAACCAGCTGGGCTTCGAAACGTTCACGTTGATCGATCGGATCATTTAACTCTGTAAAGGCATTGGCATGCTCACGGCGGACAATGAACAATTCAAATCGATCCGTAAAACGAGGATCTTCCGGATTTTTCTTCGCGAGTGGCGAAATCTCAACCGGATGTCCGTAAACGAATGTCGGCTGAACGAGTGACTCTTCGATTTTCTGTTCAAAGAATTCATTGAGGATATGTCCCGTCGTCATATGCGCTTGGACTTCGACACCGTGTTCGTGTGCGAGTTCATGGGCACGTTCTTTCGAAATCTCTTCAAAGAAATCAACACCTGTCGCTTCTTTGACCAGATCCGCCATATGCGCACGTTTCCAACCGACAGACAAGTCGATGACATCTTCGCCGTACGTGACTTGTGTCGTACCGAGCACTTCTTGTGCTACATGAGCAATCAGGTTTTCCGTCAAATTCATGATATCGTTGTAATCCGCGTACGCCTCATACAGTTCAATCATCGTAAATTCTGGATTGTGGCGTGTCGAGATTCCTTCATTGCGGAAGACACGACCGATTTCATAGACTTTCTCAAGTCCACCGACGATTAACCGTTTGAGGTGCAATTCGATGGCAATCCGCATGTAAAGTGTCATATCGAGTGCATTGTGATGTGTAATGAACGGACGTGCCGATGCACCACCCGCGATTGTATGCAGCATCGGTGTTTCAACTTCCAAGTATCCGAGGCTGTCGAGGTACTGACGAATACCGCGAATGACTTTACTGCGTGCAATAAACGTCTCACGTGATTCGTTGTTCGTAATCAAATCAAGGTAGCGTTGACGGTACCGTTGTTCGACATCCTTTAATCCGTGGTATTTATCCGGAAGCGGGCGTAATGCTTTTGTCAGCAAAGTAAACGACGTGACGTGAATCGACAGTTCACCAACATTCGTTTTGAACACATAACCGCTGATTCCGACGATATCGCCTAGGTCACACGTCTTATAAATTTCATATGCTTCTTCGCCGACATCGTCCTTGCGTACATACAATTGGATTTGACCATTCACGTCCTGGACGTTTGTAAAACCGACTTTCCCTTTACGACGTGTCGTCATGACGCGACCCGCGATGGAAACGTCAGGCTTCAGTTCTGCCAATTCTTCTTTTTCATGTTCGCCGTAAGCAGCGCGAATACTCGTCGTATCTGTCGTACGTTCGAAACGGGCGCCAAACGGATCGAGTCCTTGTTCACGCATGGCGTTCATCTTACCGAGACGCACCTGCATTTGATCGTTCATTTCCATGTCCTGACTCACTGTCTTCACTCCTTTTATAATGGTTCACGATGGTTTTTACTTATTCGATGAAAAAGCTGCCGGTATGACCGACAGCTCTAGTAAAACCGATTCGCTCATCTTCAATGGCATTAGCGTACCATAAAACGGGTAATCCCGACCATACTTTACGTGTCACGCATGTACGGCAGTTGTTTCCAATGTTTCGACATACTGACGCAACAACTCTTGCAGACCGGCATGCGTATGAATGTCAAACAAAGCTTTCCGTACTTGACCGTTCCCGCTCAAACCTTTCAAATACCAAGCGACATGCGTCCGCATCTCACGCACCGCAAGATCTTCTCCTTTGAGCGCGACAAGACGTGCTGCATGCAACAGACAAATGTCGATTTTCTCTCGTGGTGTCGGTTCAGTCGGTAACGTACCGGATTCAAGATACTGGATTGTCTGGTACAACATCCACGGATTTCCGAGTGCAGCCCGACCGATCATGACACCGTCCACCCCGATTTCATCAATCATCCGTTGCGCGTCCTGCGGAGTTTGAATGTCACCATTTCCGATAATCGGAATGTTGACCGCCCGCTTTGCTTCACCAATGATGTTCCAATCGGCGACCCCTTCATACTTTTGCGAACGGGTCCGTCCATGAATCGCGACAGCCTTCGCCCCTCCTGCTTCTGCGGCCCGGACATTGTCGACACAATAAATATGATGACTGTCCCAACCGGTCCGCATTTTGACCGTAACAGGTTTATCGACCGCTTGCGAGACCGCCTGGACCATCTCATAGACTTTGTCCGGATCAAGCAACCACTTCGCTCCGGCATCACACTTCGTCACTTTTGGTACAGGACAGCCCATATTGATATCAATGATATCGGCATTCGTATTGGCATCGACATACTGGGCAGCTTTTACAAGCGTTTCCTTGGATCCCCCGTAAATCTGTAGACTGAGTGGTTTTTCCCGGTCGTCGACGTATAACATCTGCATCGTTCGTTCATTTTCATAAAGAATGCCCTTATCACTAACCATTTCCGCACAAACGAGACCTGTCCCGAATTCTTTTGCAATCAAACGAAACGCAGGATTACAGACACCCGCCATCGGTGCTAAAATGACACGGTTGTTCAATTCGACTTCTCCAATTTTAAATCCTGTCATTCTTTTTTTCCCTTCTTCCTTCAACCAATCCCGACCCAATCCGTCTGACATCTGTTCGTTCTGCTTCCGGTAAATCCTGATAGAGTTCAGCAACCGTCTGATTTAAGCCGGGAACAATATAAGAGGATACGAGTTCGGCCAGCGGAGCCAGTACGAATGCCCGATCCTGCATACGTGGATGCGGTACTGTCAGTCCATCCATTTGAATCATCTCACTGTTATATAAAAGGATATCGAGATCCAGTGTCCGCGGCCCATTTTTAAACAGCCGTTTCCTTCCTTCCTGCTGTTCAATCTGTTGGAGAACGTCCAACAGTTGTTCCGCCGGTAAATCTGTCTCCAGTTCAATCACCATATTATAAAACAAATCTTGATCAGTATAGCCGACAGGAGCCGTCTCATAAACGGATGAAGGACGGATTGCCTGTGTCGTCGGAAGATGACGCAGAGCGTCAATCGCAGCTGCCAAATGTCCCGCTTTATCACCGATATTTGATCCCAGTGCGATGTAGGCACGATTCATGCATAATCGCCCCGTTTCCGGTGGATTTCAACGGCAACATGTTCATAATGTCCCGCAATCGGCGGATCCGGTTTAATGACCTTGATCGTCGTCTCAAGAATTCGAGAATCGAGCAACAGCACCTGCTCCGCAATCCGGTCTGCGAGCGCTTCGACGAGTTGCAACGGCTTCCCTTCGACGACCCGCTTCGTGACTTCATATAACTCCGCATAATTGACACTTTCGCGTAAATCATCCGTCTTACCGGCACTTGATAAATCAAGACCAATCGTCAGATCGACGTTAAAGCGTTGACCCAACTTTGTTTCTTCTGCAAACACACCATGGTATCCGTAAAAACGCATACCGGTCACCTGTATCCGATCCATCTTCATTCTCCTCCCGGTAATTCCGCAGCCAACATCGTATCCATCATGAGGGCTGCCCGTTTGACCGCCTGTACATCATGCACCCGCATCCATTCACATCCTTGTTGAATGCCGTAACAGACTGTCGCAATCGTCCCTTCGACACGCTGATCAGCCGGCAAGCCAAGCGTCAGCCCAATCATCGACTTACGGGATGTCCCGAGCAGGACGGGATAACCAAAGTCCGTCGTAATCGACAGATGCCGCATTAAAAATAAGTTTTCTTGATGCGTCTTCATGAACCCGATGCCGGGATCCAACCAGATGTGGTTTTCTGACACTCCGGCCTGTTTCGCCAATCGAATCGAATCTTCCAAATCCGCCCGTACTTCAGCCAGCATATCCGGTCCATGAGGTTCTGAGCGGTTGTGCATTAAAATAATCGGGACGTCATGCCGGGCTGCCACGTCGACCATCGAGCCGTCCCCCCATTTCGATCCCCAGACGTCGTTGATGATGTCTGCTCCGGCACGAACAGCGGCTTCGGCGACTTCCGGTTTATACGTATCAATCGACACCAATATATCCAGTTCACGTTTCAAACGCCGGATGACCGGGACAACACGGTCGATTTCGTCTTCAGCCGAGACAAATGAAGCGCCCGGTCTCGTCGATTCACCGCCGACATCAATCGCGTCCGCTCCGTCCGCGACAAGTTGTTTTGCATGCCGGACTGCCTGCTCGATATCCACATAGTTTCCACCATCGGAAAAGGAGTCCGGTGTCACGTTAAGAATCCCCATGATTTTCGTCATCCTTTTTCCCTCCTCGACCACTTCGACTGGATCGCGCCATCAAACAATCTCCGGACTGCTTGATACCCGTGTCCTTTGACACCCGGGAACGTTCGCCCGTCCAAGGAAGAGACCGCGACCGCTTCTTGAACCGAGTTTGTATAAAGAATTTCATCTGCTTCCGTCAATTGCGGCAATAACGCCAGCCGTTCCTCGACAGGCAACTCTTCCATCAGGAATTGACGGGTGATACCATTGAGGGCGCCTGTCTCAAGTGGTGGCGTGTACCATCTTTCTCCATAGCGCCAAAAGATATTCGACGTGATACCTTCACAGATAAAACCGTCTTTTGTCAAAAAGAGACCTTCTGCCTCTTGATTAAACAACTGACGTTTGGCGACCAGATTGTTCATGTAGTGATGTGACTTCAATCGATAACTCGTTTCCGGTGTACTCCGGGGCAAACGAACGGTTTCAAGCGCCCGTTCCGCCATCTGTCTGGAACCGATCGATTTCGCATACAACAAAACGGTCGGTTGCTCATACGGTTCAATCGAAAGACCGATTTCACGGGCACCGGCGGAGACGTTTAAACGGAAGTAGAGATCTCCCGTTCCGTGCACACGACACAATTCTTCAACCGCCGCCAATAAATCATCACGTCCGTAAGGCAATTTGATGCCGATTGCCGCGCAACTCATCTGCAGACGCTCGATGTGATCATCAAAGAGAAACGGATGACCCGCGTATGTCCGAAATGTCTCAAAGACCCCCATCCCGTATAGATAACCGTGATCGAGCGGCGAGATGCGTACATCTTCTTCTTGTTTTATCTGTCCATCATGCCAAAGATACATAGTGTGTCAACTCCAAAAAGTTTTTTAACATCTGTTTCCCGTCACGTGTCAAAATCGCTTCCGGATGGAACTGGACGCCAACGATCGGCAACTCTTTATGACGAAGAGCCATGATTTCCCCTTCTGCTTCTGCCGTCATCGTCAAGGCGTCCGGGAAACTTTCTCGTTCGACGACAAGCGAATGATAGCGCGTCACCGGCGTCTCCTGTTCAATTCCGGTAAACATGCCGGAACCGTCATGGGTAAGCAAGGACACTTTTCCGTGCATCAACGTCTTTGCCCGGACCACCTTTCCACCAAACACTTGACCGATTGCCTGATGCCCAAGACAGACACCAAGGATCGGCAGACGACCGGCAAAATAGCGGATGGCTTCTAAACTGATTCCGGCTTCGTTCGGAGTACATGGTCCCGGGGAAATGACCAAATGATCCGGAGCCAGTGCTTCAATTTCCTCAATCGTAATCGCATCGTTTCGGAAAACACGGATTTCTTGTCCAAGTTCTCCAAAATACTGTACCAAATTATACGTAAATGAATCATAGTTATCGATCAGTACAATCATGTCGTTCCCTCCGCTAATTCTTTGGCGACCCAAAGCGCCTTCGCCTTACTGAGTGATTCTTCATATTCACTTTCTGAATTGGAATCCGTCACGATTCCGGCTCCCGCCTGAATATACGCCATCCCGTCTTTTGCGACAAGCGTCCGAATCAAGATGTTGAAAATCGCATCATCTGCCCAGCTGATAAAACCGAGTGAGCCGGTATAAATTCCCCGGCGGACCGGTTCAAGCTCTTCGATGATTTCCATCGTCCGGATTTTAGGCGCACCGGTAATCGTACCTCCCGGGAACATGGCGGCAAGGACACTGCTTCCGGTCTCACCTTCCGCAATCTCACCCCGGACGTTCGAGACGATGTGTTGAACGTGTGAATATTTCTCAATCACCATCAACTCATCGACATGAACCGAACCGTAGCGGCTGACCCGTCCTAAATCATTTCGTTCGAGATCGACGAGCATCACGTGTTCCGCTCGTTCTTTTTCGTTATCGAGCAACGTTTTCGCTAAGGCAAAATCTTCTTCTTCATCTTTGCCGCGCGGACGGGTTCCTGCAATCGGACGGGTCGCGAGGGCTGAATCGATTTTTTCAACGAGCAACTCAGGTGACGCCGACACGAGAACCAGTTCCTCATCCGCAAAATAGCCCATGTAGGGAGAGGGATTGACGGTCCGCAACACATCATAAATATGTGCTGGTGTCGTGTGGAGCGGCTCCTGTTGCCGGACGGCGAGATTCACTTGGAAAACATCGCCCGCCTCGATATACTGCTTGATCTGATCAGCGGCTTGAATGAAATCACGCCGCTTAAAGGAACGGTCCCGCTGAGGACGCTTGACACCTGGAACTTGAAACACCGGTACCGGACTCACTTGCCGCCACAAAGCGACTTCTTCGACTAATGCCAGACGGGCTTCCACTTCCGTGTCACGGGTGACGGCAACAAATAATTGATTTTTCTCGTGATCAAAGACGGCCACCTCATCGTACCAATAGAGCGAAAGATCAGCCGTCTCCAGATCGTCCGCCGCCCGCTGCGGCAGGCGTTCTAAATAACGGACAGCATCATAACTGACGTATCCCGCCAGTCCTCCAAAAAACGGCGGCATTCCCGTCGGTCGAGCCGAGGCGTATCGTGAACGGATGTCCTCCAAGATCGTAAACGGGGCATCTGTCGTCTCTGTTTCTTCCCCGGACACCGTCACCGTCGTGAGACCATTTTTTGTCCGAATGTGTCCCACCGGTCGGACCCCCGCCATCGTATAAGCCCCGATTCGTCCACTTTCGAGCCAGACGTGTCCGGTCCGGTTTGCCGTCAATTCGACGTACCGGTTATAAAATTGTTCCTTCGTCCATGTAAATGCTTCGTATACTGTCTGTCGCACGCTTGTTCCTCCACTTCCGAGCTATTCTGTTTTCATTATACGCAAAAAATCAGTCAGACGGACGACTCAAACGCAAGTCCTATTTTTTCCGACGAGGAAAAAGAGGTCCATTCCGAACAACCGGAATGAACCTCTGAGTCTGTTAAGATTATAGTTTTGAGCTGTCTGCTTCTTCTTCCACCTGATACAACGGTGTACTGAGGTAGCGTTCTCCGTTTGACGGAATGATCGCCAGAACATTTTTACCTTTTCCTAAGCGTGTTGCCGTCTTCAAGGCGGCAGCAATCGCTGCACCGGAAGAAATACCACCGAGCACTCCGTTCGACTTGGCCGCGCGACGTGCATGATCAAACGCTTCTTCCGTCGTCACTTGCTCGACACCATCATAAATCTGTGTGTCAAGAATCGACGGAACGAATCCGGCACCGATGCCTTGCAACTTGTGTGGACCGGGTTTTCCACCCGAAAGAACAGGTGAATCCGTTGGTTCAACTGCGATGATCTCGATTCCCGGGAACGCCTCACGCAAGACTTTTCCAGCACCGGTGATCGTACCGCCCGTTCCGATTCCTGCGATGAAAGCATCGAGCGTTAATCCTTCGAACGCCTCGACGATTTCCGGTCCCGTCGTTTTTTCGTGAACGACCGGGTTCGCTTCATTGTTGAACTGTTGCGGCATGAAATAACCATGTTCGTCCGCTTCTGCCGTCGCTCGAGCAATTGCACCCTTCATCCCTTCCGGACCGGGTGTTAAAATCAACTCCGCACCGTACGCACGAAGAAGAGTTCGACGTTCCATGCTCATTGTTTCCGGCATGACGAGAATCGAACGGTATCCTTTGGCAGCAGCGACCATCGCAAGCCCAATCCCGGTGTTTCCGCTGGTCGGTTCGATAATGGTGTCACCCGCCTTCAGATGTCCGGCATCCTCTGCCGATTCGATCATCGCTAAAGCGATTCGGTCTTTGACGCTTGATCCCGGATTCATATATTCCAACTTCAAATATACGTCTGCATCTTCCGGTCCTGTCAAATGATTTAATTTTACGATCGGCGTGCGGCCGACTAAATCCAATACTGAATTCGCAATGCGCATGACCATTCCTCCTCATAATGAAAAGCTTTAATTCCAAGTAATCCGATAGATCAATTATCCACGGATTGGATGAAAATTGTCAATCAAAGCGTTTTACAGTCGGCTTTGATCCTTTTTCCGACTGTTTTTCGACTGCTTCCGCAATCAGACGATCGAGTGTTTCTTTTTCGTGTTCCTTACGCATCACTTGATACACATCCGCCCGCGTAATGTCCTCGTCACCGACTGTTGCAACGACTTCTTCCAGTGGCCCACCGATGCTGTCTTGAACAATTTTCGGTGAATCCACTTTCGGCAATTCTCCCATAAACGCATAGGCACCTGTCAAAAAGTTCGTCAGTAACAAAATGAAAATCAACATCCACAAGTACTTAGAGTTTACAGTTCCCATTTTCAGACCCTCTTATGCTCTTTCGAGTGATTTTTCGCGAAGGGATTGTAATTCTTCAACGCCATACTGATAATGTTCTGAACAGAAATGGCACACAGCTTCTGCACCACCATCTTCGTCAATCATCTCTTGAATCACATCCGGTCCGAGTGAAACAATCGCCGTTGCTAATTTTTCACGCTCACACGTACAGTTAAAGGCCACTGGAATCGTATCGAGCACTTCGAACGACTCACCTAAAACGAGACCTAACATCTCTTCCGGTGTTTTTTCTTCACCGACCAGAATCGAGATTGGTTTTAACGCAGCAACTCGTTGTTCGAGTGCCGCAATCGTTTCTTCCGATGCACCCGGCATCAATTGAACGATCAAGCCGCCTGCTGCTATGACCGACTCATCTTCCGGATAGACGAGGACGCCTGCTCCGACGACAGATGGACTTTGCTCAGAAACCGCGAAGTAATACGTAAAGTCTTCACTGATCTCACCTGTTTGAATCGGTGACTGTCCACCGACGAAGTCACGCAGACCTAAATCCTTGATGACGGAAATGTTTCCGCGGCCGACTGCGTCTCCGACTTTTAATTTCGTCAAACCGTCACTGTTGACGTACGTATCCATCTCGACACGCGGATGACTGACATATCCTCGGACTTGCCCTTTCGCATCCGCATCGACGATGATTTTTCCGATTGGACCATCCCCTTCGACTTTCAGCGTCACACGGGTATCCCCTTTTTGCATCGTTCCCATCATTGCACCAATCGTCAGCGTCCGACCGAGTGCTGCCGTGACGACCGGTGTCGTCTGATGACGGAGTTGTGCTTCGTAAACAGTTTTCGTCGAACGAATCGCAAAAGCGCGGACTTCGCCGTTAAACCCTAATGCTCTGACCAAATAATCATCTTTTAATTGTGCTAATAATTCTTCACGTTTCATTATTTTTCCCTCACTTATTTCGTTCGTAGATAATCCGCAACCCGTCCAGCGTTAAAAATGGATCAACGATTTTAATCGTCGCGGATTCCTCACTGATTAATCGGGCGAGTCCACCTGTCGCAATGACAGTCGCTTCTCCCATTTCTGCTTTCATCCGATGGACCAGTCCATCGACTTGCGCGACGTATCCGAAATACGTACCGGACTGCATCGCATGTACCGTATTGCGGCCAATCGTCGACTGCGGTTTCGCAATCTCGATTCGTGGCAATTTCGCTGCTTTGTTATACAAGGCTTCTGTCGACACCATGACACCCGGTGAAATGATTCCACCGTAGTAACGTTTTTGTGAATCGATATAACAATAGGTCGTTGCTGTTCCAAAATCAACGATGATTAAAGGACCATCATATTTGACCGTCGCTGCGACGGCATTGACGATCCGGTCTGCCCCGACTTCTCTTGGATTATCGACTTTTAGGTCAAGTCCCGTCTTGATTCCCGGTCCGATCACAAATGGACGTCGGTTAAAATAACGGACGCACATGTTCTCGAGCGGAAACACGACAGGGGGTACGACAGATGATAACACGATTCCCTCAATGTCTTCCACGTTTAAGTCTGCATCCCGAAACAGGGCTTTGACCAACATGCCGTACTCGTCCGTTGTCCGTGTACGATCCGTGGCAATCCGCCAATGTTGGACAAGTGTCTGCTCATCATAAACGCCAAGTACGATATTCGTATTTCCCACATCAATTACTAAAATCATCTGATTCCCCACTTTTCTCTGACGATAACTACTATATACGATGTGATTATACCATGCAGTTTAGGCATCACCTATCGAAGTGCGTGCTGCCGACTAGTACCTCTACAAAAAAAGAGACCAGCCTCCCATTTGGGAATACTGATCTCTTGGTCAAACGAAATCCATTCATCTTTCATCTCATCCACCGGTTCGTTTGAACGGTGTTGGATGAGTGATTAGATTTGATCATCCCGACGTGGTTGATCTGGTTTTTCCGTATCGACATTTTGTCCTTCGTCGATGACAGAGCCGCGTTGTGTCGGAGATTCTGTCGGTTGATCGATGACAGGTGTCGTCGATTCCGGCTTTTTCTCATCCACTTTTGGTTCTGCAATCACTTCAGGTTGATTTTTCTTGTATTCGCCCGTCTCTAAGAGATGGTGAATTTGTTTCTGATCAAGCGTTTCCACGTCAAGTAACGTCGTCGCAATCAAATCAAGCTGATCGCGTTTTTCCGTTAAGATCGTTTTCGCTTTTTGGTAACACTTGTTGATGATCGCTTGAATTTCCTTATCGATTTCATGGGCAATCGCATCCGAATAGTTCTGTTCGTTTTGGAAGTCACGTCCTAAGAAGACATTTCCACCTTGACCTGAACCAAACTGAAGCGGTCCGAGTTTTTCACTCATCCCGAACTCCATGACCATCTTACGGGCAAGACCTGTCGCACGTTGGAAGTCATTACTTGCTCCGGTTGAAACTTCACCGAAGACGATATCTTCCGCGACACGACCACCAAGTAATCCAGTGATCTTATCTTCAAGTTCTGGTTTCGTCATGAAGTAGCGATCTTCTTTCGGAAGCATGATGACGTAACCGCCGGCATTTCCGCGAGGAACGATCGTTACTTTATGCACTTCATCCGCATCATCGAGTGTGACACCGATGATCGTATGACCAGCTTCGTGCCATGCGACAATCTTTTTCTCTTTTGGTGAAATGATCCGACTCTTCTTCGCTGGTCCAGCGATGACACGGTCGATTGCTTCTTCGAGATCGACGATTGAGATCTTGTCACGGTCGGTACGGGCGGCAATAAGTGCTGCTTCGTTCAACAGGTTTTCAAGATCCGCACCAGAGAAACCTGGTGTCCGTTGTGCGATGGCTTTTAAATCAACCGTTGTATCGAGTGGTTTATTGCGTGCGTGCACTTTCAATACCGCTTCACGTCCGACGACATCTGGACGCTCAACCGTGATTTGACGGTCAAAACGACCTGGACGGAGTAAAGCCGGGTCCAAGATATCCGCACGGTTCGTTGCTGCGATCATGATGATACCTTCGTTTTCACTGAATCCATCCATCTCAACGAGAAGTTGGTTCAATGTTTGTTCGCGCTCATCATGTCCGCCGCCGAGACCGGCGCCACGTTGGCGACCAACCGCATCGATTTCATCGATGAAGATGATACATGGTGCGTTTTTCTTCGCATTTTCAAACAAGTCACGTACACGTGATGCACCGACACCGACAAACATCTCAACGAAGTCAGAACCTGAAATCGAGAAGAACGGGACGCCGGCTTCACCAGCTGCTGCACGGGCAAGCAATGTTTTACCTGTACCTGGAGGACCTACAAGGAGGACACCTTTTGGAATACGGGCACCGAGACGGGCAAACTTGCGTGGATCTTTCAAGAATTCAACAACCTCAACGAGTTCTTGTTTTTCCTCATCCGCTCCCGCAACGTCATCAAACGTAATCTTTTTCTTTTCTGTATCATACAGGCGCGCCTTCGATTTTCCGAAGTTCATGACACGACCGCCGCCGCCGCCACCTTGTGCTTGATTAATCAAGAAGAAGAATAGGATGAAGATGATGATGAATGGCACGATTGTCGTCAAGAGTGCAATCCAACCACCGTTTGTTTCTGCTGCTTTGAAGTCCATCTTGACGTTTTGGCTACGCAATTGCGTGTACAAATCCGTCAGTTCGGTATCAACAGCCGGTACGACCGTTTCATATGTCGTATCTTTTTCACGTAATTCCCCTGTGACATTATACGTCTGTCCCTCATACTGGAACGTCGCCGTCTTCACATCACCTTTTTCAACAGACTCGACAAACTGTGTGTAATTGATTTCTTTGCTTTTGTTCACTGGACTCTGCAAGTATTGCAGAAACAAGATCAAAGCTAGAAAAATGACCCCAAACACAAGGGTATTCTTCACTGCTCGGTTCATCGTAGGCCTCCTCTCCGCATCAACTGATTGATTTTCTTCAATCGATACGAATCCTAACGCGGCAAAGCGCGCTTTGTAATTGGTTTTATCTTATCATGTGACAGTCAAGATTAAAAATAATTAGCCGCCGTAGACTGCTGGTTTCAAGACTCCAACATAAGGAAGGTTACGATATTTTTCTTCGTAGTCAAGACCATAACCTACAACGAACTCATGTGGAATGACAAAACCGCTGTAATCCGCATGTAAATCGTTTTTACGACCGCTTGGTTTATCCAGCAACGTCACGATTTTCACCGACTTTGCTTTCCGGTATTTAAAGAGGTCCACGAGGTAGCCTAACGTTAATCCGCTGTCGATGATATCTTCGACAATCAGGATGTCACGTCCTTCTACTGATGTGTTTAAATCCTTCTCGATTTTGACTTCTCCTGTCGATGTTGTACCGCCGTGATACGTCGAGACATCCATGAAGTCCATTTCAAGATGCATGTCCATCTTTTTGACGAGATCTGACATGAACGGCATTGCGCCTTTAAGGACACATACGAGGAGCGGGAAACGATCTCCGTAATCCGCTGTCAGTTCACCTGCGAGTTCACCGACTTTATGTTGGATCTCTTCTTCCGAAATCAGTACTTTTTCCATATCATTCATTAAGGTCATGCTAGGTATTCCTCCTCCATTTTAAACACTACATTACCATTCTATCATTAAACACGATTCTGCGAGGAGTTCAAATGACCCGAATATTGCAATTCGATGTCCGATGACCGCCAGAACTTGACCTGTCGCATCGACAACAACCGGAATTTCCGCCCGTAATGTCCGCGGAACCTTGGCATCAATCAAAATGCGGCTCACTTTTTTTACTCCGACCGCCAACTGAATCCGGTCACCCGGAAACGGTTGGCGAACCGTCAGCGGAAAATGAATCGCCGAAAACGGAATTCCCTTTGTCGAACGTGAAAACCGAATCGTTTGTTCACCATAATGATAGATGCCCAAATCACTTCCGATTTCGACTGGTTTCAGGATCAATTTCTTATCAGGACAATGTACGCATGTTAAATAGCCATAAGTACGTTGTATCCTCCAGTTTCCATAATACACTTCACTGGACGGCATATCTACTCGTAACCATGTCAAAAATCGATTGTACTCTTCAGAAGTAAATTCCCGATCCGGCACTAACAGACGCAGGACAAATCGCTTGAAGTCTGACGGCAGCTTTTGAACCACGCTAAGCGGGAGTCCACGGTCCGTCATGTGTTCCCTCACATACCCTTCAACGAATGCAAGATGTTCCTGTTGTTGTTCATGACGACGGATCGCCGCTTCGACGGCCGCCGTTTCATAACCGGGACGCATGTCTGCGAGTAACGGCAACACTTGATGCCGCATCTGATTCCGTAGATACTTCATGCCTGCATTCGTTTCGTCTTCGTACCATGCCACTTGATGGTTCCTTGCGTAGTCATACAGTTGTTGTTTGGAATACGTCAACAATGGACGATGAATCTGTCCGGTCGCAAAGGAACGGATTCTTGGAATGCCGTCGATGCCTGCCTCGCCCCGGATGAATTGAATCAACAGGGTTTCTAACTGATCGTCCCGGTGATGCGCCAATACAAGGTGCCGTCGCCCTGTCTCAGCCATGACTTGTTGAAAAAAGGCATAGCGTCTCGTCCGGCAAGCGGCTTGACTCGGTGTCTGACCACTCCACTCGAGACGCGTCGTCCGAATTGCCACTTGTCTGGCATCCGCCCACGCACGGACTGCTTCTGCTTCTTTGTCCGATTCTTCGCGCAGACCATGATGCACATGAACAATCATTAGATCATAATTCGCTTCATGCAAAAGATGTGCCAGTACCATTGAATCACAGCCGCCGGAAACAGCAACCAACAGCGGTTCTTTCGGAAGATTAATCTCGAATCCCATGTCTGGTCCCCCCTGATGAATAAATGAGTTAAACGAAAAAAGCTACCTCTATGAAATAGAGATAGCTTTTTTACAAAATGACCCGTACGGGAATCGAACCCGTGTTACCGCCGTGAAAGGGCGGTGTCTTAACCGCTTGACCAACGGGCCAAAAAATATGGTAGCGGCGGAGGGAGTCGAACCCACGACCTCACGGGTATGAACCGTACGCTCTAGCCAGCTGAGCTACACCGCCATATTTTGAACGCGTGCGTCTTAAGCACATTTTCTATAATACGGTGGAGTCAAATAATTGTCAACGCTTTTTATAAAAATAATTTCAAAAAAATAAAAGATGGAATGAACAGCGTCATTCCATCTCTATTCTTATAAAGAACAGGTCAGCAAGTTATTGACGTTTAGCACCGCGTCCGCCACGTTTTGAATCAGTTTGACGCTTCAATGTCGCAAGACGATCTTCACTATCTTTTAGGAAACTAGTCATCAACGTATCGAACGTTTGCTCTTTACGTGGAGCTGGTGCACCACGGCCACCTTTGTTAAAGCCGCCACGATTTCCACCGCCGCCGCTTCCGCCGCGTGGTCCCTTGTTATCAAACGAACGTGGTCCACGATCTTGACCCGCTGGACGTGGTCCACGGTCAAATTGACGAGCTGGAGGCCGCGGGCGTTCGCCCTCAGGACGATCGACAGCTTTTTTGATGGAAAGACCAATCTTCCCGTCGTTTTCTACACTCAATACTTTAACCGTGATTTCTTGTCCGACCGTCAACACATCATTGATGTCTTTGACATAAGAATCGGCTACCTCACTGATGTGAACAAGACCGGTCTTACCCGTCGGTAATTCTACGAACGCGCCGAAATTGGTGATGCCTGTAACTTTCCCTTGTACTTTGCTGCCTACTTCAATCGACATAAATTGTATTGCTCCTTTTTAGTTGATTCTTTCTTATTATACGAGTGATTCTATATTTTTTCAATCAATCGACAAGCATCGTTTAATCTTCCGGTGAAAAATAGAAAATCGTTTCGCCTTTTTTCGAGTACAACAGTTCACTTCTCGCTAAGTTCGCAACGTATTTCTTATCATTCAATCGTTCGATCTCTTCTTTCAAACGAGCTGTCTCTTTTTCCGCTTTCGCCTGTTCTTGGCTCGCTACCTGGAACGACTGCTTCTGTTCAGCGATCAGTTGTTTCTTTTCGATATACGACCACCCCATCAGGGACAGGACAATAAGAAAGATCGACATACAGACTAAGAAGCGCCTTTTGAGACGTAAACGGTTTTCAATTGCATTTTGACTCAACTGTTTTTTTCGGTCATTCAGCGGTTTAATCTTAGGCGGTGTAGTACGCCCCGATTCCAACGGTGCTGGCATATCATCCCTCCTTCTCCGAGTGGTCATCTCTGACACTCTCTAGTATACTTCCTTTTTCAACCAAATTACATCGATTCTTCGGAATTCACTTTTTCTTCACGAATGATTTGGTACATGTCTGAAGCTTCTTCTTTTTTCGCGTGTTCTTTAATGCTATCGATTTGAACCGTAACAATCTTGTTTCCGAACCGGATCATCATTTCATCTCCGACTGCTACCGTGCTGCTTGCTTTTGCGACAAGCCCATTAATCTTGATCCGCCCTTGATCCGCCACTTCTTTTGCCAGTGTACGGCGCTTAATCAAACGGGATACCTTTAAAAACTTATCAAGTCTCATGACTGTTCCTCCTGCTTTGACTGATTCCATAATGCATCTTGTTCTGAAAGCGACAATTCTGTCAACGGTCGGTCAGACAGTTGCTCCATCCGCGTGAAACGCCGGATGAATTTATCATTGGTCTGCTGTAACGCATCTTCTGCCGACAACTCCATATATTTTCCGACGAGCGCCAGCGAAAACAGGATATCTCCAAATTCACCTAACTGCTCTTCAGCCGGCGCCTCTTGTAATTCTTGAATCTCTTCCCGGACCTTATCAAGTGCCCCGGCGACGGTTTCCCATTCAAAGCCGACCTTCGCGACTTTCTTTTGAATCTGTTCCGCCCGCATCAAGGCAGGAGCTCCCTTCGTGACACCATCCAAGAGAGAGGTCCGTTCCGGTTTTTCCTGTGCCTTGATGTCCTGCCAGTTATTGACGACGTCGGTTGCCGAGTCGACTTTTACATCTCCAAAGACGTGAGGATGCCGGCGGATCATCTTCTCGCTGACACTGCCAATGACATCCCGTACATCAAAATAGCCTTCATCCAAACCGATTTGGGCATGAAGCATGACTTGCAGCAAGACATCGCCTAATTCTTCAATCATTAAGTTATCGTCCTGAAGGTCGATTGCTTCCAGTAATTCGTACGATTCTTCAATTAAATGTTTTTTCAACGACTCGTGTGTCTGTTCTTGATCCCACGGACACCCGCCTTCGCCACGCAACCTGGCGATGATTTGTTTGAGCGTCGTGAAATCTCGATTTAAAATCGTTTGATCCGTGACGGGCGGTACATAGACCGTCGTCAAGTTGCTGAGCGTCGTCACGTGATCCAATTCATACAACGGGACGGTCACGACGTGTTCCCGGCTGGTTCCCGCTGCCGTGACGAGTGTCACGTCATGTTCATCGGGATAACGTTCCATCAGCATGACTTTTAAATCACCCGCGACCAACTGATCGTAGACCTGTCCGATCAACAGATGTTGCCGGATTTGGGCTTCATCGATGTCGAACGCCGTCGCATCCAGCAATTGAAAACCTTCAATCGGATCGACGCCCACCGCGGCAAACATTGGATCCAGAAAACTTTGTCCTCCGACGATCTTAATGTTGTCCGATTGGCTCAACAGTTGCTGAACCGTGCTTTCCGCAACCAGCGGATGACCCGGGACGGCGTAAATGATAGGTTCCGTCCGGGCCTGTTCAAGCAGGGTGGCGACGATTTCACTGTAGACTGACTCAAATCGGTCATGTTTCTCGTAAATAAAATCAAACGATGTAAATTTCATTCCCTCTGCCATCAATTCCGAAACGACAGGATGATCTGCTGTTCGCAAATAAACGGGTAATGTCGTTTCCTTGAGTAACTTATAGATGCCAAACGGTAATTGTTCCAGTTCGCCGACACCTAAGCCGACGACCGTGATTTGATGTGTCATATAATCCCCCTACGTTGATGAATACGATATAATTTCTCTCCAAAAGGCAACAGCGCCCACTCGCGTTCGGTCAAGACACCGATCCGTAACGCGAAGATACAAAAGACGACGGCTCCACCCATGACCAGCAAGCCAACTTCAATTGTCGCTCCGATCCGACTCTCCCAGCCGGACAACTGAAACAGTTGTTCGATCACATATAAGAAAATGGCCATCGGCAGGACAGCTTTCATCAACTTGATGTAAAACGCACGACCGGCCGTCACGCGACCAAACTTCCGGTTCAATAAAATCAATTGCGCTGCCGCCATAATGCCGAATCCACCGAAAGTTGCTATTCCGGCCCCTGTCATGCCGTACAGTGGAATCAACCCGATGTTTAATCCGAGCTTCACCAATAGGCCGGCGACAACACCAACAAAAGCATATTTTTCTGCATCAACGGATTGAAGGCAAGACACGATGATCATCGACAAGGACGCCGTGAATCCGGTTGCCGCAAGCCAACTGAGTGCCATCGTCCCATTGTCATCCTGATAGAGTGCGATATTTAACGGTCGCATGACACCGACAAGACCGACCGTCGCTGCCGCCGCAATCAGTAGACCGGAACGCAACAACGTCTCCAAATGATGTTTCGTCGCCGTGTCATTGCGCTTCCGATATTCTAACAGTAATGTCGGCACACTCGCGAGACTGATTGACGTCGCAAACAAAATCGCAAATTGCAGCAACGGATAACCTCGGTCGAATATCCCTTTTTCAATTTTTGTTTCGATGGAATCGCCTAACAGATTCACAAAGGTCAAGCCATCAATCAACTGCATCAATAACAGCGCGAGCGAGGCAATACTGACCGCCATCCCGCTCGTCAACAGGACCCGTCCGACACGACGGATATGCTGTTTCGACACGACCGGGCGACCAATACGCCCTTTCGCGAAGCGTAACAATAAGATGAGCGACGCAACGCTGCCGCCGAGTGCCGTCATATGGGCTGATGCTCCGATCTGATACGGATTCGCCCCGACTTGGACACCGTAGTAGGTCACAAGTAACAGCAGGCAGACACGAACGGCATTTTCCGTGATTTGTGAAAACGCCGTCGGCCGCATTTCAAGATCCGCCTGAAACATCCCCCGTAAAACGGCGATGACCGGCAACAGGTAAAACGTAAACGTAACTGCCCGGAGCGGTTCTACCAGTTGTGCGTCCCCGAATAACAAAGCCACTTCAGGAGCAATCCACCAACCGAGCGTCCCGAGGATCAACGACATGCCGGACAAGACCCAAAAGATCGCCCATAACACTTCCCGTTTTTCTTCCGGATGATGTAACGTCAACTTCGCGACAACCACCGGCAACGCATAAATACCAAGTGCTGCTGCAATCGCAAATAACGGATAGACGGTCTGATAAACATACAGACCGACGTCTCCCGCCATATTTTGATACGGGATGCGATAGAAAAAGCTCAACAGTTTGGAGACGTAACTCGAAATCGCCAGGAGTGCTGCGCCCTGAGCAATGGTCATTCGTTTACTCATTGCATAATCCGGCGATCAATCTCAGCGAGCAACCGTTCCGCTTGCTCCGTCGTCTGTTGCAACGTTTGTTTGCCGCGATTCAGTGTCAGTACCAACTTTCCATCTTCTTGTCCCATTCCGAGACCACGCCCGATCGGCACCGTCCATTTGACAAAGTCAGCGACATCAAGCGACTGGGTCGTTTGTGCCGAAAGGACGATTTCAATTTTCGGATCCGTCTGTTTGACGCGTTCAATCCGCGCACGCTCCGCGAAAATCCGCATCCGCGTCAACTGAATCAACCGTGCGACTTCGACCGGGAATTCCCCGAACCGTTCCAGCATCTCGGATTCAAGCGACTCAAGACTTTCCGGTGTATCCACATATTTCAATCGTTTATAAAATTCAATTTTCAATTCAGAGTCCGCCATATAATGACTTGGGATGTAGGCGTCGAGGCTGAACGTAAAGTCCGGTACGAATTTTTGGATTCTCCGTTTTCCTTTCATCCGCTCTTTCCGTTCTTCGACCGCTTCCGACAGCATTTGCGAGTACAGATCAAATCCAACGGAATCGATGAAGCCCGATTGTTGTGACCCGAGTAAGTTCCCTGCCCCACGAATCGATAAGTCACGCATCGCGATTTTAAAACCGCTGCCCAGTTCCGTAAACTCCTTGATCGCCTGCAGACGACTTTCCGCGACCTCGGTCAACCGTTTTTGTGGACGATACGTGAAGTAGGAATAGGCGACCCGGCTCGAACGACCGACACGTCCCCGCAGTTGATACAACTGCGAGAGCCCCATTTGATCGGCATCATTGACAATCAATGTATTGACGTTCGGAATATCGATACCGGTCTCGATGATCGTCGTACTGACCAAGACATCCGCATCTCCTTCAAAGAAAGCAATCAGCTGACTCTCCAGTTCACTTTCCGTCATCCGCCCGTGAGCCGTGACAACACGTGCTTCCGGAACGAGTGCCCGGATTTCCTCTGCCTTCCGTTCAATCCCTTCGACCCGGTTGTAGAGGAAAAAGGCTTGTCCACCCCGTCCGAGTTCCCGCTCCAACGCTTCCCGCATGACGATTCCGTCATATTCCATGACATACGTTTGGACCGGATAGCGGTTTTCCGGTGGTGTCTCAAGGACCGACAAATCTCGAATTCCGATCATCGACATATGCAGCGTCCGGGGAATCGGTGTTGCCGTCAACGTCAGAACATCGACATTCGTTTTTAACTGTTTCAATCGTTCTTTATGTTTCACGCCAAAGCGTTGTTCTTCATCAATGATCAGCAAGCCGACATCTGCGAACTGGACGTCTTTGGACAAGACACGATGGGTACCGACGACGACATCAATCGTCCCTTCTTTTAATCCCTTTTTCGTCGCTTTCAATTCTGCTGCCGAGCGGAAACGGCTCATAACAGAAACGTTGATCGGCCAATCACTGAACCGCTCAAGCATCGTTTCATAATGTTGTTGGGCCAATACCGTCGTTGGAACGAGCAACGCCACTTGTTTTCCTGCCATGATGGCTTTAAAGGCTGCACGGATGGCGACTTCTGTTTTTCCATACCCGACGTCGCCGCATAACAGGCGGTCCATCGGGCGTGGACGTTCCATGTCTTTTTTGATCTCTTCGATTGATCGGAGCTGATCGACGGTTTCCTCATACGGGAAGGATGCTTCGAATGCCTGCGTACTGTCGTCGTCCTCCGGAAAAGCAAATCCAACGGCCGCTTCACGTGCTGCATACAGTTTAATCAGTTCATCCGCAATATCTTCGACCGATTTCTGGACCTTCGCTTTGACCTTCTTCCATTCCATTCCGCCGAGCTTATAAATTTTTGGTTCTTTTCCTTCTGCCCCGACGTACTTTTGAATCAAGTCGATTTGGTCGACCGGGACGTACAACGAGTCTTCTCCAGCGTAAATCAGATGCAGGTAATCTTGATGGTTGCCCGCGACATCAATCGTTTTAATCCCATGATAACGACCGATTCCGTGATGGATGTGGACGACATAATCGCCGGTCTTCAGCTCTTGATAACTTTTAATCCGTTCGGCGTTCGTCAGTTTGGTCGTTTGCTTCCGGCGCCGTGCCGGTTGCTTAAAGACTTCTTCCTCGGTAATAACGACGAGACGAGCGTTCGTCATCTCGAATCCGCCGTGAATGCCGCCGATCAAGATCGATGGATGTCCGCGGCGGATCTCATCTTCAGTCGTATGCAACGAGGCTTCGACACCGTAATCGGATAATGTCTGCCGCATCCGCTCCGCACGTTCCCGGTTGCTGGCCAAGAAAACGATCCACATATCTGCCCGACCGTATCGACTGACTTCCTGTTTCAGTCGTTCCATCTGTCCATGGAAAGGAGCAATCGGTTTGATGCTGAAATGAATCGCAGCACTCTCTGGAACGCCGCTGCGCCGTGTCGGCAGAAGCGATAAATACAACAGTTGTCGTTGCTTAAAGACGTTCAGCATCGGGACGGCTAACGTGTAATCACTGACACTCTGTCCCCGTTCGATCAAGGAAGCCATCCATTCCGCCTCTTCTGTATCCTGCACTTCCGCTGCTTCTTCGATCCTGGCAATTTCATCGACAATCAAGACGGCATCCTTGATGTCGTCGAGTAACGTCGTTTGATAGAGCATTGGTGCGTATTTTGCAAGCTGTTTTGGTCGTTCGCCGCTTTCAAGCACTTCGACATCGTAGGCGATGCCCTCTTCGAGCGCAGCCAAGACTTCCGTACTTTGCACCCGTTCCTTTGTCACGTCATACAACCGGCGCAACTGTTCCCCGGCGGTCCGCAACCCTTCATCGGTCGCAAAATGTTCCGTCGCAGGCGGAATCAGGGCTTCCGCAATCACTCCAAGTGAACGTTGCGTCTCGGCGTCAAATGTATAAATTGAATCGACTTCTTCATCAAATAAGTCAAGACGATACGGGCGTTCCACCGTCAACGGATACAAATCGATGATACTTCCGCGAACCGCAAATTCGCCCGGCGTCGTGACTGTAGCGGTCCGTTCATATCCGGCATCAACCAATTCTTGAATGAAATCCGGAATCGATAAGATGTCGCCGGGTTTGATCCGTTTCGTATGTCCTAAAAAATCGGACGCCGTCGGGACGTACCGTCTCAGACCGACGAGCGGAATGATCAGTATTCCGTCATCCGTCGTCAGGAGACGGTGCCTCGTCTCGATGCGTGTCGCCCGGAGTTCCGGGCTCGCGCCGTAAGACAATTCCGCTGCAAGCGTTTCGTCGACCGGATACAACATCACGTCTTGTTCCGGAACCAATTCAATCAGATCATCGTACAATTTTTGTGCTTGGAACATGTTGTGCGTCACGATGACGAACCGTTTTTTTGTTTCCTGATAAATACCCGCGACGAACAGGGCTTTCCCGCTGTTCATCAGTCCTGTGATCAGTTGGGCATTGACACCGTCACGGAACCGTTCCCGGACCGTTTTGATTTCCGGAATGCCAAGTAACAGATTTTGTAGTTGTTTCATACTTTCCCTCCTAGGACGACAGCAAAAACGCTTTGGATGTCCAAAGCGTTTTGTTCAGTTATAACGATTCATCAAGGCCAAAAACGGCGTATCGATAAAATCAGTTGCGATAGCAACAGAATCAGACAATACATGTTGTAAAGTCGTCTGTTCTGCTTTAGCGAACGGCATCAAGACCCAATCGATGACTTGAATCGGTGCGGGAGGACGACCCACCCCTAATTTCAAACGTTTGATATCTTGTGTGCCTAAATGTTGAATCAATGATTTAACGCCGTTGTGACCACCGGCACTTCCTTTTGAGCGTAAACGCATCTTCTCGAGAGGAAGATCCAAATCATCATAAATGACAAGTACATCTTCAACCGCAATTTTATAAAAATCGAGTAATGGACGAACCGCTTCACCCGATAAATTCATATACGTCAAAGGTTTGACGAGAACGACCCGCTCCCCTTTAATCATTCCCGTTCCGAAGACGGCTTTAAACTTCGACTCCGTTAATTTTATGCCGTGCTCTTGAGCTAAAGCATCAACTGCTAAAAATCCAATGTTGTGCCGTGTGTTCGTATACTTGGCACCTGGATTCCCTAAACCGACGATACACTTCATACCGCCACCTCCTCTAATTTTTTCCACACTGCCTGTTTCCTAAAAAACGCCAACACACCGAGGTCCGATTTTTAAAAATCGGACCTCGGTGTATCTATCAGTTTGATATCAGCTGAAGAGCGGGCTGATTGATTTTTGTTCGTGGACACGGATGATGGCTTCTGCCAATAAACGTGCTACTGAAATTTGTTTGATTTTACTTGCACATTCACGTTGCGTCAAATCGATCGTGTTCAGAACGACAAGTTCTTCGATTGCCGAGTTCTCGATCCGCTCCATGGCAGGGCCTGAGAGAACCGGGTGCGTACAACATGCATATACTTGTTTCGCTCCGTTTTCAATCAACGCATTGGCAGCAAGTGTAATCGTCCCTGCTGTATCAATGATGTCATCGATGATGATTGCGATTTTTCCGTCGACTTGACCAACGATGTTCATGACTTCCGCCACATTTGGTTTCGGACGACGCTTATCGATAATCGCGATTGGTGCTTTTAATTGTTCTGCTAATTTACGTGCCCGTGTGACACCACCATGGTCTGGAGAAACGATGACGAGTTCGTTCGGGTCGATGTTCTTCTTCTCAAAGTAAGAAGCAAGCAGCGGAACACCCATTAATTGATCTACTGGAATATCGAAGAAACCTTGGATTTGAGCAGCATGAAGATCCATTGTCACGACACGTGTCGCTCCTGCGACTTCAAGCAGGTTTGCAACCAACTTCGCTGTGATCGGCTCACGCGAACGCGCTTTTCGGTCTTGACGGGCATATCCGTAATACGGAATGACAACGTTGATCGTCCGAGCAGATGCCCGTTTCAACGCATCGATCATAATGAGAAGTTCCATCAAGTTTTCGTTGACCGGTTGGCTTGTCGATTGAATGATGTAGATATCATCCCCACGGACGCTTTCTTCGATGTTCATTGAAATTTCGCCGTCACTGAAGTGTTTGACTGAACTTTCGCTGACTGGGATTCCGATGACTTTAGCGATTTCCTCTGCCAGTGGTTTGTTCGAGTTAAGTGCGAAAATACGAATTTCATGTTCTAAGACAGTAGACATGGTTAGGTGGCCTCCATTTGTTTGGGTTTAGACGAGTAGAACGACAGGTAATGAACGATTAAAAGTTAACGGTAATCCGGTTTGGTCGTTTGACGTTCCCGCGCGATGGCGAGACCGTTTTCCGGAACATCGTCTGTAACGGTCGATCCTGCTGCGACAAGCGCATTTTTACCGACTGTGACAGGCGCAATCAAATTGACATTACAACCGATGAACGCATCATCTTCAATGACCGTTTGGAATTTATTTGTTCCATCGTAGTTCACGGTGATCGAACCGCATCCTAAGTTGACGTTTTTACCGATTGTGGCATCACCGACATAACTCAAGTGGGCAGACTTGCTGCCTTCGCCAAAGGTCGATTTTTTCACTTCAACAAAGTTACCGATCCGCGTGTTGGCTCCGAGAACCGCTTGCTGACGTAAGTGGGCAAACGGTCCAACTTGGGCTGCAGCACCGACTTGGCTGTCTGTCACAACGGATTGACGAACGACTGCATGATCTGCAATCTCACTGTCGCGAATATCTGAATTCGGACCGATGATACACTCCGATCCAATCGTTGTTTTGCCAAGCAACTGTGTGCCGGGATATAAGATCGTATCCGAACCGATGACGACATCCGGTCCAATGTACGTCGATGCCGGGTCGATGAACGCGACACCTTGACGCATCCAATGTTCATTCGTCCGTTTCCGCATCGATGTTTCAGCTTGCGCAAGCGCTACCCGGTCATTGACACCAATCGTTTCTTCAAATGTCGATGCCGCATATGCTGCAATCGTTTCACCGTCTGCTTTTGCGATTTCGATGACATCCGGCAGATAGTACTCCCCTTGGACATTGTCATTTTTGACTTGTTTCAGTGCCGCGAACAGCATCTCATTGTCAAAGACGTATGTGCCTGTGTTGATTTCTTTAATTTGAAGTTCTTCGGCGTTCGCATCTTTGTGCTCGACAATCTTCGAGACGTTTCCATCCTCACCGCGGACGATTCTTCCGTAACCCGTTGCGTCATCAGCGTGCGCAGTCAAAACAGTTACTTTCGCGCCGGTTTCTGCATGATGTTGCAACAACGATTTCAACGTTTCACTTGTCAGAAGCGGCGTATCTCCGCATACGACGAGCGTTGAACCCGTTTCCTGTCCAAGCACAGGTTCTGCCATTTGAACAGCATGACCCGTGCCAAGCTGCTCACTTTGAAGTGCATATTCCACCGATGTGCCGAGCACTTCTTTCACAGACTCTGCACCATGACCAACGATGACGACTTGACGCGTGACACCAAGTGTCGTCAACTGATCAACGACATGCTGTACCATAGGCTTCCCAGCTACTGGGTGAAGTACTTTATAAAGCTTTGATTTCATCCGAGTGCCTTTACCCGCTGCTAGAATTACCGCGAAATGATTCATCCTTGTCGCTCCTCCATGTAAATTAGTGTTGATTTCGTTCTGAAATAGTCCACTCGTTCCAACTATAACGAAAATGACGCAACGAATCAATCACAGGACCGACCGGAAATCGTGAAAATACGCAAAAAAAAGACAGGTTCTCCCAATGAAAGAGACCTGCCTGTTACGTTATGAAGGATCGGTTACTTCGAGTGCCGCCAGCTCATACTCTGGTGCCTCACCGTTTTCTTCACGTATCGCATATGCTTCTAATACTGAATCTTCGACTTTTTTTCGCATTAATGCATTGATTGGATGGGCGACATCACGAAAGATGCCTTCCTGTGTCCGCTTGCTCGGCATCGCGACGAAAAGACCGCTGTTCCCTTCGATCACGCGTAAATCATGTACCACAAATTCGTGGTCGAGCGTAATCGAGGCAAGTGCTTTCATTCGACCCTCTGCTACGACGCGACGAATCTTGACGTCGGTGACATTCATTTTGTCCGCACCCCTTTTTAACCGTTGTCACAACTCTTCGTTGTCTACTTCTACTTACGGCTTAAAACATTCAAAGGTTTAGCTTTTGCCAATCATTTCACGCATAATTTCCAAAAGTTTGATATTTACAGTATAGTTACAAAAAAATCGAGTGTCAAATTTAGGTAGTCTGCCCGTCTGTGAAATATTGGTCAACATTTCCGCGTTTCACCTGAATCTGACCAAGGTCGACATCGACATCCGCCAGTTTCATCAGACTGACATATTCGCTGACCATTTTCTTCTCGGCGCCTTCTGCTTCGATTAATACACCGACACCGGCCACGTTCGCTTCAAACTCACTGAGCAGACTCATCATCCCCCGGATCGTTCCGCCTGCTTTCATGAAATCATCAATCAGCAGAACATTGGCGCCGCGCGGCAGACTCCGTCGGGCAAGAGCCATCGTCCGAATCGCTTTAGATGAGCCGGAGACGTAGTTGATGCTGACGGTTGACCCTTCCGTCACCCGGCTATCCGAGCGGACAATCACGAACGGTACACCCAATTGTTCCGCCACTGCATAGGCAAGCGGGATCCCTTTTGTCGCAATTGTCATGACGACATCGACTTTCTTCTGGCTGAAGACAGAAGCAAAGACCTGCCCCATCTGTTTCACCATCCGCGGATCGCCGAGTAAATCCGTCAAGTACAAGTATCCGCCCGGCAACAGACGGTCTGGCCGTGCGACCCGTTCGCACAACTCGTCAATAAACGGTAATGCCTTCGCACTGCTCCATGTCGGAATGAACATGACGCCTCCCGCAGCACCCGGAACCGTGACGAGCCGTCCTGTTCCCTCATGTTCTAACATCTCACTGACAATATCCAAATCTTCACTGATCGAAGATTTCGCCGAGCTGTACCGCTCCGCAAAGATCGTCAATGAGATCAGATGATGCGGATGGTCCAACAGGTAACGTGTCATGTCTACCAAGCGACCACTTCTCCGAATTTTCATCTAAATCGTTCCACCTCTCCGTAATTCCGAATATTCAATAGTGAATATATCATTTTCATACGGAAACTATCAATGGTTTTCGCCTAAAAGACGAACGACGTAGACTTCGTTGCAAAATCCTCGCAAGCCATTATAAAGACGTTGCGCACGATTTTCATGTTCCGTCAACGCAAAGACAGTCGGCCCGCTTCCGCTCATTAAAACACCTTCCGCCCCGCAACTCGTCATAAATGCTTTGATCTGTTCCACTTCCGGATGCATCGGCAAAGTAACAGATTCAAGGACATTGCCCAGTGCATCACAAATCGCAGGGAAGTCCTGTTGTTTAACGGCTTCAATCATTGCCTCGACATTCGGACGTTCCGCCGTCTCTAAATCGAGTGCCCCGTACACATCTGCCGTCGAGACACCAATCGTCGGTTTGGCGAGGACGACCCAGCACGGTGGTGGGGAAATCAGTTTTTCCAGTTTCTCTCCGCGTCCCGTCGCAATGGCCGTTCCACCCATGACACAGAAGGGAACATCCGAACCGACCTCTGCCCCGATTTCCGCCAACTGTTCAAGCGTCAAATCGAGCTTCCACAACTCATTTAATCCACGTAACGTTGCTGCCGCATCACTTGATCCACCCGCAAGACCGGCTGCAACTGGAATTTGTTTTTCAAGATAAATCTCGACTCCGCTCTTGATGTTGAAACGTTCTTTTAAGACCGCTGCTGCCTTGTATGCTAAATTCCGTTCGTCGTTCGGAACATACGCATGTTGGGCATTCATCCGGATCTCGCCGGACGAAAGTTCCGTTAATTCAAGACGGTCTGCCAAATCCACTGTCGTCATCACCATATGTACATCATGATAACCGTCCGGGCGTTTCGCCGTCGCATCCAATACCAAATTGATTTTTGCCGGTGCTTTTACAATAATCGTCATCGTGCCGTTCCTCCTCTAGTACGTATCCTGTACGAATTGTATCAACCTTTGCACAAAAAAAGAAGCGAACATTTCTGTCCACTTCGGAAGGTAAGTTTACGAATTCGCAAATTCGATTTGTACGGAGTCGGTTAACACGTCGGCATAGCTATAAGAAACTCGCTCGACGTTGTGGCGCTCTGCGTCTAGCTTGACTACAAACACCGATGGATACGTCTCAACGAGCGTTCCGATTCGGGTTACGACCTTTTTACGACCGCCGCTTGCTTTTAGCGTCAGTCTTTCACCTACATGTGTTTCAAATACATGTCTGATTTCGTTCAACGTCTTTGGCATACGCTTCACCTCACTAACATTTATTATAGCATATGAACTAAATATTAGAAAGGGGAAATATTATATCCGTTCTTTTGTCTACCGTCAACGTTTTTTAATCGGCAAAAGTGCGTCAGCCAACTGTGCGAATTCCTGCAGGCTGAGTGTCTCCCCGCGGCGGCGTGGATCAATTCCCGCTTCGTGTAAAGCTGCCTCAACCGCTTCTTTTTCAGATTTCCCAAAATGACTGGACAAGTTATTCAAAATCGTTTTCCGACGTTGTGCAAAACTGGCACGGGTCACTTCGAAAAATAGCTTTTCATCCAGTGTCTTCACGGCAGGTTCCTTTCGGATGTTTAAACGGATGACCGCCGAATCAACGTTCGGTGCCGGAATGAAGACGTGTTTCGGTACCGTGAAGCACACTTCTGCTTCTGCATAGTATTGAATCGCAATCGACAATGAACCGTACGCTTTTGTTCCCGGTTTTGCACCAATCCGTTCCGCCACTTCTTTTTGAATCATCATGATGAGTGTCCGGAACGGTGTCCGGGCTTCTAAAATGCGCATGATGATCGGTGTCGTCACGTAGTATGGAAGGTTCGCAACAACAGCGAGATCCGTAATCCCTTGCTGCGTGAACTCTTGATCGACGATTGTTTCGAGATCAAGTTCGAGTGCATCCCCATGAATAACTTTGACATGGGGATACGGAGCGAGGGAATCTTCAAGAATCGGCAAGAGACGCTGATCAATCTCGAGTGCCACGACTTTTTTCGCCTGTTTCGCCGATTGTTCCGTCAACGAGCCGATTCCGGGGCCAATCTCAAGCACTCCGCTGTCAGGTGTCAAATTAGCAGCGCCGACAATGTTACCCAGTACATTTAAATCTATTAAAAAGTTTTGCCCAAGAGACTTCTTAAAGGAAAATCCGTGCTTCGCCAAAATTTCCTTTGTCCGGTGTAATGTTGCGATATCTTTCAATCTTGTTCCTCCTCCATCTGTTTCAACGCATCTTCCCACTCTTGTTTTGTAATTCGGATCGATGCCACCCGCTTGACGAGTTGTTTGGCGTTCGGTTCACCGATTGCAAGGACCTGTCCCAACCGCTTCCGTCGTTTAGAGGCTGCGGGTCCGCCAATCAAGTCCGCCGCGAGAATCATCTCCCGTGTCACTTCTGCTTCCTGTTTTTCTTCCGTTTCGTACACAGCACCGAGCGCCCGTTCAATAGCTTCCGGCGATGCATGTTCGACGCCGATTTTACCGCGTTTATCTTTTGCGTCCGCCCGTGGCAGATATGCCTGTTTACATCCCGGTACCCGCTCGTTGATTCGTGCCCGGATCCGGTCTCCCGGAAAATCAGGGTCCGTAAAAACAATCACTCCACGGCGTTCCAGTGCCTTGGCAATCCGTCGTAATGTCTGTTCATTAACAGCCGAGCCGTTTGTTTCGATTGTATCGACATCAAATACTTCTTGTAAGCGTGTCGTATCATCGCGTCCTTCAACGACGATGACTTCTTTTAAGCGTTTCCGCATCATCTCTCCACCTTTTTCAAACACTTCCGTAATTGTACCTGTTTCCACAAAAAAAACAAGGAAGCGTCAACTGACCGCTTCCGTCTTCTTGTCATCCGGGATGACCCATACTTGAATCGTCTTCCGACCAAACTGTTTGGCTGTTGTTTCCCCGTCAACGAGTACATCAATTTTATTTCCTTTGATGGCCCCTCCTGTATCAAGGGCAATCGCGAGCCCGATCCCTTCGACATATACCTTTGTTCCAAGCGGGATGACTTTCGGATCAACGGCAATGATGGCCAATCCTTGATACGTAATCGTATCCGTCACATCATAACCGGTCGCCGTCAAAGCGCGGCCATCATACAGACGACTTCCGTTTGAAGCAGGATCGTTCGTATATGCCGTAGCTTCGACCATTAAGGTTTTTGCCTGTTTAAAGTCAAGATCCGTTGCCGCCTTTGGTACTTCTGTAAGCGGAACTGTCGCCTTGTCGGTATTAAATACCGGAGCTGCAGCTGCTTCAGCAGCCTCGATCGGTTTCGTTCCGACCTTCACGATTTGTTTCACCGGTTGACTTGTCACGTCATCCGCAATCAATTTTTTGTCCTTGCTCAGACCATCGGCGAGTGTCAGCTGATACTTTTGTATCCTGATGCCCGGACGACCCGTTTTCGTCACAAGTTGTTCGCCAACCGGAAGTGTATTGTCTTCAACCGTCTCGACTTCAAATGGCAGGAGCTGTTCTTCCGTCAATACCGCACGACGCGTCGTATTCACTGTCACGAGCATATCCTTCGTGACCGTCGCTTCGAGTTTCGGAGCAACTTTGTCTTCCGGCTGCAGTTTGACACCTTGCATGGAAAGCAGTTCCCGAACCGTCGTCTCGTACGTATACACTTCCCGTGCTTTCCCTTCGACAATTAGCTCAACCGGAAATGCTTCCCGGAACCGGACGGTCATACCGGTCGTTAAGACCGTATCTTTTGAGGGATAAATGTCATCCGTCTCCATTTGACTAATGCCCTGTTCTTTCAGTAAATCATCTACACGACGTGCCTGCGTTCTGACAGTTTTTGCTTTTCCGTATCCAACGATCAGTGTGATCTCCTTAGCCGGTTGAATGACAATCAAGTCATTGTCCGGAAGGTCCGCACTGAGGGCAGGTTCGATTTCATCTTGTGTCCGAACCGAAATTCCTGCTTCTTTTAACACGCCATAGACCGACGTTTCGAGTGTTTCGACCTTCGTTTCGCGACCATCAATCATGATGGTGATGTCGCGTGGATTATCCATCGATACATAAAGTAAACTGGCGATCAGCAACAATGTCGCACCAATCGTCATATAAGCGGCCGATCGAATCATGGAAGGCGGAAAACGCGCTTCGCGTTTTCAGTCGTTGCTTGTTCGATGTCGGCATACATCATTCCGCGTAACTGGGCAATCTCTTCCGCAACAAAGCGGACATACGCCGGCTCATTCCGCTTCCCGCGGTACGGTGTAGGTGTGAGATAAGGACAGTCTGTCTCGACCAATAACCGGTCAAGCGGTACTTCTTGTGCTACCCGTTTTGGTGTTTTTGCATTTTTAAATGTCACCGGTCCACCTAAAGAGATGTAAAAATTCATTGCCAGACAACGCGGTAATAATTCGGCACTCATACTGTAACTATGAAGAATACCGCCGACGTCTTTGGCCTCTTCTTCTTCTAAAATCCGCAGTGTATCTTCCGTCGCTTCCCGGTTGTGAATGACAATCGGCTTATTTTTTTGCTTAGCCAAGCGAATTTGTTTACGAAATGCTTCTTCCTGAATATCTTTCGGTGACGTATCCCAGTGATAATCGAGACCGATTTCTCCGAGGGCAACGACTTTCGGATGGTCCATCAAGCGTTCGACTTTCTGATAGGCTGCTTCATCAAAATCAATCGAATCGACCGGATGCCAGCCGATGACAGCGTACAAGTCATCATACTGTTCTACAAGTTCCATCGCCCGATCAATTGTCTTATGGTCGAATCCGACGACAATCATCGGGGAGACACCGTTCGCACGGGCACGCTCGATCGTTTCATCGACATCGCCGTCAAATTGATCCGAGTTTAAGTGTGTATGTGTATCAATCAACATAATCTGCTATTCCCTCTTTCAAAAAAATGCCTGTGACATCGAGTCCACAGGCATCCGAATTATTTTACACTTGCTCCGTTCGCCATCGTTGACGGAACAGTAGCTAACTCCAGTTTACCTGATTTTTCGGCAGCAAGCACCATCCCTTGTGACAATTCTCCCCGTAATGTGACCGGTTTTAAATTGGCAACCACGATGACTTTCCGACCAATCAAGTCTTCCGGCTCGTACCATTCAGCGATTCCTGAGACAATTTGGCGTGTCTCTTTCCCCATATCGACGGTTAACTTCAGTAGTTTTTTCGCTTTTTTAATTTTTTCTGCCGTGACGACTTCGCCGACACGCAGCTCGATTTGATCAAAGACGTCAATCGTCGTTTCCGGACGAACATCCGTATCGATTTCCTCGACTTCTGTCTCTTCTTCGACACGCGCCGCTGACGCTTGTTTCATCATCTCGACAATGGCTTCGACTTCTTCTTTCATATCACGGCGCGGGAAGATCGGTTCAGCCAAACCGACTTTTGTTCCTTCTGTAACGGCCGCAAAGTGTTGCAGTGCCGTCCAGTCCATCGGTTGTCCTTCAAGACCAAGTTGACGGAACATTTCTTTCGGCGAACGGGTCATGAATGGTTGCAACATGATCGCGACGTGGCGTAACGCACCGACCAAATGAATCATCGAAGAAGCCAGTTCGGTTGTTTTCGCTTCGTCTTTTGCAAGCACCCACGGTTGCGTCTCATCGATGTATTTGTTGGCACGACTGATCAATTGCCAAATGTGCGACAAGGCGACCGAGAACTCCATGTGCTCCATTGATGCTTCGACTTTCTCGACAGTCTCTTGTGCAAGCGTCGACAATGTCTCATCAAACGGCGTGACATTTCCGGCATACGTTGGGATGACGCCGTCGAAATATTTCGTAATCATCGCAATCGTCCGGTTGAGTAAGTTCCCGAGATCATTCGCGAGATCAAAGTTCATCCGCTCGACGAATGCTTCCGGTGTGAACATCCCGTCTGATCCAAATGGCACTTCACGAAGCAGGTAGTAACGTAACGCATCGAGTCCGTACCGATCGATCATTGGAACCGGATCGACGACGTTGCCCTTTGACTTCGACATCTTTCCATCCTTCATCAGTAACCAGCCGTGTGCAAAGACTTGCTTCGGAAGCGGCAGGTCAAGCGCCATCAGCAATGCCGGCCAAACGATTGTATGGAAACGAACGATTTCTTTTCCGACCAGATGAACATCCGCCGGCCAGTATTTATCGAAGTTTCCTTGATCATCTGTTCCATAGCCGAGTGACGAGATGTAGTTCGTCAACGCATCGACCCAGACATAGACAACGTGTTTCGGGTTCGACGGTACTTTGACGCCCCAATCGAATGTTGTCCGTGAGACCGCAAGATCCTGCAGACCTGGTTTAATGAAGTTGTTGATCATCTCATGTTTCCGCGATTCCGGTAGGATGAATGACGGGTTCGCTTCATAGTACTCGACTAAACGATCCGCGTATTGACTGATTCGGAAGAAGTAACACTCTTCCCGAACGAGTTCGACCGGATGACCGCTGTCCGGGCTTTTGCCGTCAACGAGTTGTGACTCGGTGTAATACGTTTCGTCCGGAACAGAATACCATCCTTCATATTCGCCGAGATAGATGTCCCCTTTTTCGAGTAACGTCTCAAACACACGTTCCACGACTTCCTTGTGACGCGGTTCTGTCGTTCGGATATAGTCGTCATACGAGATATCCAGGCGGTCCCACAAGACTTTGATCTGTTCAACGACGCCGTCGACAAACTCTTGTTCCGACACGCCCGCTTCTTTTGCTTTTTCCTGAATTTTTTGTCCGTGCTCATCTGTTCCTGTTAAGTAACGAACATCAAATCCTTGCAGGCGTTTATAACGCGCCATCGCGTCTCCCGCGACCGTCGTGTATGCATGACCGATATGTAGCTTTGCGCTAGGGTAATAAATCGGTGTCGTGATATAAAATGTTTTTGCCATGATATTCCTCCGTTCTGTATTTCATTTCATTATTATACGCTGTTCTGCCGCCTGTGTCGAAACTCGTTTTTTGTCGAATCGAAACATTTTTTGACATCAGACATCAAATTACAGAAAAACACACTCAATAGTTTGATTTCCTTTAAAAAGGGAAAAACTATTAATAAATCGTTTCAGATATGGTTTTTTTGAGAAATAAATGACATTTTGATTTCAAGCTATTCAGATTGGTTGACTACTTTTGGAAAGTTTAGTATTCTACATTCTATAGAAGTGATGTCGAATTTTGACGATTTTCCAAAAAAAAAGAGAACCTAGACATCAGAGGAGGAACAACAAAATGAAATCAACAGGTATTGTACGTAAAGTAGACGAGCTCGGCCGGGTCGTTATTCCAATCGAACTCCGTCGGACACTTCAAATCGCAGAGAAGGATGCGCTTGAGATTTATGTCGACAACGAGCAGATCATCCTTAAAAAATACAAACCAAACATGACTTGCCAAGTAACAGGCGAAGTATCAGAAGATAACTTCAAATTGGCAGATGGTAAATTAATTCTCTCTCCAGACGGCGCACAACGTGTCCTCGTTGAGTTAAAAGATTTCCTCGACCGTCATTACGCAGGAAACGAATAAGCAAAAGAAGCGATTCCACATGGAGTCGCTTCTTTTTTTACGATTCATGATAACGCAGGTACAATTCCTGACGATCGAGTCCCCGCTCTTTGGCAACTCGTTTCAGGGCAGCATTCGGTTTTTCACCTTCTGCAATATACCGCTCGATTTGTTGCAGCGGATCGGCTTCTTGCGCGACTTCAGTCGGTCGCTCCTCGGTTGATCCTTCAACGATGACAACAAATTCACCGCGGACCTCTTCCGCAGCCCACTCCAGAGCTTCCGTCACCGATCCACGGATGTATTCCTCATACCGTTTCGTCAGTTCCCGGGCTAACGTCAGCTGACGGTCACCAAGTATATCACGCAACGCGCCAAGCATCTCTTTCAGGCGGTGAGGTGCTTCATAAAAAATCAATGTCCCACTTTCATACCGAACCGTCTCCAGTGCCTCCCGGCGCTCTTTTTTCTTACGCGGTAAAAATCCGTAATAGAGGAACCGTTCCGTCGCAAGACCGGATGCGACAAGTGCCGTCAAGGCTGCATTGGCACCGGGTAAGACGATGACTGGTACATCGGCGTCAATCGCCGATCGAATCAAATCACTGCCCGGATCGGAAATCCCTGGCATGCCGGCATCTGAGACGAGTGCGACTTGTTTTCCGTCCTGTAAGTCCGCGAGCAAACGTGCTCCGCTGACCTGTTTATTGTGTTCATGGTAACTGACGAGTTTCGTCTCAATCTCAAAATGATTAAAGAGTTTCATCGTTTGTCGTGTATCTTCCGCCGCGACGAGATCCGACTCTTGTAAAATCCGGACAGCCCGGTATGTCATGTCTTCTAAGTTTCCGATCGGCGTCGGAACGATGTACAGTCCCGCCGTTTGTCCTTTAAAACTGCTGGTTGCTTTCATACGATGCCATCCCTTCTTGAATGAGTTGTTCCTTTTTGGTCCGTGTCAGTTGTTTGATTGCATACTCTCGCTTCAAGGCATCTGACTTCGTCGTGAAGGTTTCGGTATATTCGAGCACGACCGGCAGTCTGGCCCGGGTGTATTTTGCCCCTTGTCCGGCATTATGTGTCGCCAACCGTTTTTCGACATCGACAGCATACCCGGTATAGAGACTGCCGTCCCGACAACGGACGATATAGACGGCGTAGTGCTCAGACATCGAACTGGTTCCGCATCTGCTGCGTATACGTATCATCCTGTTCATAAACGATGAATGGAGGTAATACTTTCAAACCCGGTTTGGCGTCTTTGATTCCTTCAATCAACAGCATGTTCGCTTCTTTGCCCTCTTTCGGATAAATCAATTGCATCCGCTTCGGTTCAATCCGGTACTGACGCATCAAGGTCACGATGTCGAGCAGACGCTCCGGACGATGAACAAATGCCGTTTTTCCGCCCTGTTTCAAAAGATCGGCGGCCGACCGGATACAATCTTCGAGTGTACATAAGACTTCGTGACGGGCAATCGTATAATGTTCACTCTGGTTCCGGTTCGAAGATTCGTTGGCCAAGAAATACGGAGGGTTACACGTGACGGCATCATACAGACCATATCCCAACTGTTTTCCCGCTTCCTTGACATCTCCTTCAACCATCTTCAACTGGTCCTGTTTCTCGTTAAACGCGATGCTGCGCCGCGCCATGTCGACGAGACGCGGTTGAATTTCAAGACCTGTGATCGTTCCTTTGGTCCGATACGATAAAAATAATGGAATGGCCCCGTTGCCGGCGCAAAGATCCACTAAGTTCCCTTGTTGGATCGGTACCCAGGCAAATTGTGCGAGTAACGCGGCATCAAGCGAATACGAAAAGACGCTGGGACTTTGAATGATGTGTCCTTCTTTTCCAAGCAGATGATCGAGTCGCTCATCTGATAATAATTCAGCCATACAGTTCTTCCTTTCTTAAAAAAAGACTGACTCCTAGGAAGTCAGCCTCTCAATGTTTCGTTAACATGGACAAGCAGAACAGACAGTCTCCGTCTTTCCGGACTTGACCATAATGCAGGTTACAAATATGGAACCCTTCTTGATAGAGCCGTCCTAAATTGTCATAACCGGCTCCAATCCCAGCTTCGGCTTCCGCTTCTTCCGTGATCGGTTGTTGTTCATCACGCTCCACTTTCTCACGGAGGTGATGATTCTCAAGATAAAGGTGTTGATTCTCCTCCATCATATAAGCAAGCTGATCTTTTAACACGCTCAGATGCTCCGTCAGCAAGTGAATCTGTTGCTCGATCGCATCAACACGCGTAATGATTTCTTTTTTATCGACTCTCTCCACGCGTATGCACCCCGTCATTCTTTTGGTCGTTTTTGTTTTACGGCACCGACGGACAGTAATTCCTCCATCGAGTATGTGAGGACCCGGGAACGGTCTTTTAATTCGATTTGGACGATTTGATCGAGGATATTCAGACCAACGACCCGTCCTTCCCCTTCAGGAACGGTCAGACGTTTTCCGTAATCCGGCAAATCGCGTCGCATTTCTTCGTACGTGTCATTTTCGTATTTGAGACAACACATCAAACGACCGCACACACCAGAAATCTTGGTTGGATTTAAGGATAGATTTTGATCTTTTGCCATCTTGATCGAGACGGGTTCAAATTCTCCTAAGAAAGAAGAACAACAGAGGACGCGGCCGCATGGACCGATTCCACCAAGCAATTTCGCTTCATCCCGTACGCCGATTTGACGTAATTCAATCCGGGTCCGGAAGACCGCGGCTAAATCTTTGACGAGTTCACGGAAGTCGACACGACCTTCCGCTGTGAAATAGAAAATGACTTTATTTCGATCAAATGTATATTCGACGTCGACTAATTTCATATCGAGCTTGTGCTCACGAATTTTTTCGACACAGACAGCGTGCGCATCAAACGCCGCCATTTTATTTTCACGGACAATCATCGCGTCTTTATCATCCGCGACGCGAAGAATCGATTTCAGCGGCAAGACCACATCATCTTCGTCCATTTGTTTATCGGCAATTACCACTTCACCATATTCAATGCCCCGCACTGTCTCAACGATGACGGATTGTCCTCGTGATAATGACTCTTGTCCAGGTGCAAAATAATAAATTTTGCCCGCTTCTTTAAAGCGAACGCCTACTACTTCTAGCATATCGCTCTACCCTTTCTGTAAGTCAAACATGAGACGCTCAACTGTTAATTGAGGATTAACATTTGCTTCGATCCGTTTAACGGCTGCGAGTACTGCCTGCAACCAACGTGTGATCGTCGTCTGACTTTTTCCACCCATCTGTTCAAGTAATGGTCGGCTGTTTGCATAGGTGATCATTTCCCATGACGGATTCAGTTTGAGATGCAGGACATCTTCAAAGAAACACGTCACCAGTTCCAGACCAATCCGGGCATCTTGCCGGTTTTTAAATTGAGTGATCCATTTCTCTTGGACGAACAGGGGCAAATCAGCCGGACGATTCGCTAATTCCTCCATCAATTGTAACACTGACACTCGCGCATTTACAAACCAGTCTTCGACCAATGCCTGCTCCGCATCCTCGATTTTCGGATAGACCCGTGCAGCGAGTTGGGTTAATTCGCTATCCCGTCCCGTTTTTTCGGATAAGACCTGTCCAATCAACAGACGATCCGCCGGTCGAAAACTTAACAATTGACCGCGTGAACGAATCGTCGGCAACAACAGTTGTGGCTGATTCGTGATTAAAATTGCTATTTTCCCCGCACCTGGTTCTTCAAAGAACTTCAATAAACTGTTCGCGGCTTGCGGCGTCATCTTATGCGACTGTGTCACGACATAGATTTGGCGATCCCCTTCGAGACCACGCAACGACAGATCATGTATCAACTGCTGGATCTGTTCCTTTTTGATGGTCGCCCCATCCGGTTCGATTTGATAGTAGTCGACCAAGTTTCCACTGTCCATCCGGCGGCAACTCCGGCATGTTTGACACGGCTCGATTTGATCTTTTTTCTCACAAAACAGACTCTTGGCGAACAACTGAGCCGCCTCCAAAAGAAGCGGCTCATAGTCCCCCGTAAAGATATAAGCATGATTGATCCGATTGGTCCGTAACGAGTTTTGTAAAATGGTCGCGATGACCGATTGTGTTTGTTCTAGTTCATGGAATGTTTGCATCAGAATTGATGAAACCCTTCGATTGGCAAGACGAACACCGTCGCTCCACCCACCTGTACTTCAACAGGATAAGGGATATATGAATCAGCATGACCGCCCATTGGGGAGATTGGCGAAACCATCTGTTCCCGGCTCGAACAATTCTTTTTAATCAGACGCATCAAGTCATCCAGACGTTCACTCTGAACACCAATCATGAACGTCGTGTTTCCCTCTTTCAAGAATCCACCCGTCGTTGCAAGTTTTGTCGCTCGGAAATCATGTTCGACCAATGCTTCTGCTAAACGTAAGCTGTCTTTATCTTGAACAATCGTAATAACCATTTTCATGATAATCGCTCCCTTTTCTCTAAATAGGTCAGGACATCCTGACGCAAGATTTGTTGTAAGTCATCGATTGAGTGGTTGGCGTCCACCAGTTGAATCCGCTCCGGCTCCTGTTCGGCTAATGTCAAAAATCCTTCGTAAACCCGTTGTCGGAAATCGTCATCTCGTTGTTCAATCCGGTCCAGCGCCCCCCGCTCCACCATCCGTCGTTTCGAATCCGCGACCGTCAAGTCAAACAGATACGTCCGATCGGGTGTTAAATCATTTGTGGCTTGTCGGTTGATTTCCTGAACCTGTTCAATGGAATAACCTAGTCCATATCCTTGATAAGCAATCGATGCATCGATAAACCGGTCACATAACACGATTTTACCGGCTTCAAGGGCCGGGCGGATCAATTCATTGACATGTTGCGCGCGTGACGCCGCGTACAGTAGAATTTCGGTCATCTCATCCATTTCTTTAAAATCCGGATTCAAAATCAGAGATCGAATTTCATTACCGATTCGTGTGCCACCCGGTTCCCGCGTCATCACGATTTCATATCCTTCGGCTTTCAAATAATCTGCAAGTAGTTGTAATTGAGTCGTTTTCCCGGCGCCATCTGGCCCCTCTACGGTAATAAAAGTCCCTATCATTCTGTAATTCCTTCCTGTATCACACGCAATTTCCCTTCATATAGAAGCTCCCCACCTTGGAGATGGACGGATGTGGTCATATACTGCTTCATCATTTCGATGTGTGCTTGCGTCACCCGTTCACCCCGTAGTAAGAGTGGTACTCCAGGGGGATAGGGAATGATTGTCTCAAGTGAAACAGAATCAACTGCCTCTTCAAAAGACCGTTCGACTGCCACGGTACGTTCCAGTTGATCGAGTGGACAAGCAAGTGATGATACCTTTATTTTACCCATAATAGGTTGTTCCATATACCTTTTATCGGGAATTCCTTCTGTTTTCATCATATCGAGTGCTTGTTTGATTTGTTCGATCCATGCATGACGTTCTGATTCCGGTATGATCCGCAAAGGTAAAATACAAACGACATGTTCTCCGAGAGCAAACTCTGCATCTATACCCTGCTTAGCCAATGCTGCTAATACTTGATTCCCGGAATACCCGCGGCAGGACACAATCATCCGCGACCAATCATCAAACGTAAATACGTCCAACTCAGTGTGTTGATTGAGTTGTTGGTGAAAGCGCTCATGGCTGTTCCGTACTTTCAACATCTGTTCAACCGTAAATTGTTGACGGTAATCGCGGGCAAAATCAAGTGAAGCCATCAACAAGTAGGACGGACTGGACGTTTGAAAGGCTTGAAGCGCACGTGTTAGCCGTCTTCGTTCGTCATCCGTGAAACGTTCATGGATCCAAGCCCCCATCGTCAATGCAGGTAAGGTCTTATGGGCGGATTGAACAACAGCGGTTGCACCTATCTCGAAGGCAGAGCGAATTCCAAAAGCTTCTCCAAAATGGGCACCGTGTGCTTCGTCGACGAGTAAAGGTAACCCGTGCGACTTTGTCAATTGAACCCATTCATCAATGTCAGCCGTCTCTCCATAATAAGTCGGTGACGTCAAAAAGACTGCTACTCCGCCAGGATACAGCTTCAAGGCCTCTTCTAATGTTTCACGTGAAACATTCCCACTGATTCCTGTTGCATGGTAGTCCGGCTCCATTAAAACGGGGGATAACCCCAACCATTCCAATGCATTAAAAACAGACTTATGCGAATTCCGCTGCACATAGATCCGGTCTCCACGACTCGCAACCGCCGCTAACATTGCCCAATTTCCGACAGTCGATCCATTCACCAAAAAATGACTGTCCGAGGCATCATAGATTTGACGCAACAAAAGTTTTGCTTCGTAGATGGCTTCTTCTGGATGATGAAAATCATCTAAACCATTCAACTCTGTTTTATCCCATTCCAAAAAAGAAGGTAAGCCCTTTAGTAATGTTCCGTTTTTATGACCGGGAACGTGCCAAGAAACAGCTTTCCTTTCTACATGAGCATACAGTGCTTCAACAATCGGCATCCGACCTTTCATATTCGTACAGTCCTTTCCAATTTAAAGTACAAAAAAACCGACCTGCAT
>NZ_JBHFFC010000033.1:0-159631 GCF_043359615.1 Exiguobacterium sp. S22-S28
TTAGGCTACCTGACTGACACCGAAAAAATATGGTGTATTGGCAGCCTAATCAAGGTGTTTTATGTGTGTCTCATATTGCTAGGTCAGTCTAAAGATCGCCTTTTTCGAGGCTGTCTGTTCTGCTAACACATTTAATCGGTTGCAGTTGCAGTCAAATTTATCAAGCGGCACTCCAATCCTTTGTCTATGCTCCAACTCCCCCATATTAAAAATCCCCTCATCTATTAAAGTTCATATGTGGATTGTCAACGCCAAACTAGACACTTTGATACGATACCGTTTTCGTGAGTCGCTTTAGCGAGTTGACGATGAGCATTCTTGCGGCAGATGACCATGATGGTATTGTATTTGCGCATCAATCGGAGGAGACGTTTATAGTTAATTTGGATATCTTGTGATGCGAGTACCATGTACAATACACGATAGCCAAGCTGTTGCGAAGATTAGACGACTATCAATCCCCCACTCTGATCAGAGATGGCACTATCAATATCATTCGTTCACCAGAACACTATGAGAGCTTGGTATCACCCAAAAGTATGTCTCGAAAGGAAAACTGTCTCGATAACGTAGCTATGGAGAATTTCTTCGCCGTGCTCAAGTCTGAACTTTTCTATCTCAAGAAGTTCGACGACATGGATCATTTCAAGCGTGAACTTGAACGCTACATCGATTACTATAATTATCGTCGTATCAAGACAAGACTAAAACACCTGAGTCCGGTGGAATACCGGACCTAGATGCTTGAGGTCGTATAGTATAGTATACTATTTATTATCTAAATTTTTTGGTCTATTTTAGAAGCGGAGACCCGTATAATAGAAGACGGTTTGTCAAAATAACTTTTTAGGTACATCTTATCTACCGTCCTCCCAACGAGGTATTCTATTCGTTTTACTATTTCTTCAAGCAAATAATCAATCCACTTCAGAACAATTGATTGCAGTGATATGGCAGCACATTCGGAGTAGTGGAGGAATAAGCAGCCTCTCCTCACCCGACAGACTTCAACGATTCGACGCTTGACCCATGATCAGATATTCTTCCATCCCCGTTTTGAAATTCATCATCTCGATGCCTTCCATCGGGAATGAAAAACGACTATCCGCGTTTCCCTCGATGCCTCCTAATGAACGCATGCCTAGATCTTCACGCTCGATGAGTACTCGTGGATCGTGCGAGACCAAGTTTCGTTCCCCCGTTACTTTCTTACGTGCGTCCTCTTTTGCATTCGGGATGACAGACATTCTCCAAATAGCCCCCTCTGCTCCGAGTGATCCGCTCTCGCCGTAGGATTTTTCATGTTGTGGCGTCAATGGAAGATTCGGACGGCTTGCTAAATCCTTGAATTCATAATAAGCCTGCCCTAAATTACAAATACTACCGGTGTCAATTGTAAAGGTTGATAGGTAGAAAAAAGATGCTGGATATCCGGCGGACTGGAGTGAAGTTGCATACATTTCCACCATTGGAGACATGACATTTTGGACATAATGCATCGTATGATTATTGTAATTAATTGATTCATCTAACATCTTGTTTAGTGTATACCTGACATCTGACCAGGTTGCCTCAGTAAAGGGTTGTCTTCTAAGCATGATTCCTTTTTCTCTTTTATACTTTAGCAAACTGTTTAAGAAATATCTTTCAGCATCGATATACCCGCTATACTGTCGTTTGGCAGTAGCTGGGTAGAAATGCTTTGTATACACACCATCGTTACTCATCTCAGGATCCGTCACATAGTAAGGACCATCCTCATTCTCAAACAGATATAACTGAACATCCTTGTACTTTTTTTCAGAAAGGTGCAATTCGATGGCTGCCGTTAGCTTCTCGATATCGTCGCATCGAAGAGAATCGCTATCGTAAAGACGATATGGTTTCCCTTCTCCGATGACACGCATCTTTCGATCATCATCAATCTCGATTTTACTCGTCTCTAATAAGATGTCCTTTTCTTTCGCCCGTAGTAAATATGGTCCAACTGCCATATGATGAATTCCATCAATCGTTACTTCAAGGAAGGGCATTCGCGTCTCGCTCAAGGGAGGAAACCTTAGCTCTACCCCAGCAGTCCGCTGTCCTGTTCCTAGACGGTTAACCAAAGGGCGATACGTACGGAGAAAGTTCTCGACATCCTCTTGAAAATCATCACGGGATGTCTTTTTCGTACGTTCACCGCTCTGTGTCCATCCGTACGTGTATGGTGTCAACGAAAGACGTACCCCGGCTACGGCTGCTCCAAGCGTTTGATTTATTTCTTCGTGCATTCGTTGTAACGGTAAGTTCCTACGACTATACCCCACTGTGGAAATCCTAATTGTCACACCTAAATCTTCATAAGCATATTTGAGATAGCTATCGAAATGTGGATAAGTACTAATATCATTGTCTAGATAGCAGTACAAAACTCCCGGACGATGCGTATCTCTTCCATATCCTAGAAGTCCATACTTAGGTAATTTGACATCCGCATGGATTTTTTGATTTTCATCTAGGTACAATTTTTCTCTCAGATATGGTATCCCTTGTTGTGTTTTGTGGGCATTGGCATGATCAATAGCGACTGTCTTGAGAGCAGAAAATAGATTTTTAAGCCCTTCATGGTTCAAGTACCAAATAGAACTTCCGGCACTTTGGCTGCAAAAGCTACATCGATTAAAGCATCCGACTTGTGGTTGAAGATGTCGTAAATTCCTAAACATGTCAGCAGGTACTGTCCGCAATTGCTCAATCAATTGATGTCTTTTGACAAGATTTTCAACGGATACCGATTTATAGGAACCTTCACTCTCTAAGATAGCAATCGAGCGGAACTCCGCGCGGATGTCCATCAATACTTGTCCGAACAGGTTTTGACCGTTTCCATCAGCTCCGTTCGCCCAAAGGGAATCTTTCGGATTGTTCTCCACTAATTTTTCCATATTCGTTTCTAACAATTGGACAAGTATATCAGGATGTGTCCGAAGCTTCTCTGTGACTCCCCGCTTCATGATTGTGTACCGTACCTCTTTCCAGTCGCTTCTCAACGTGAACTTCCGACCTTCGTAAGCAGCCTCTTTGGGTGTGGGAAGGTTTCGTATGTAGTCATACTCTGGATGCCCGATGAACTTTTGTGCTTGGAAAAAGTGTTCGCTCGTTTTCCAAAAGTAGTCATCTAGATAAAATCCATGATTTGAAAAGTTAGAGAACCCCGTGTATACGCCAACCTTCTCTCCATAGAATAAAATGGTCATCGTTCTCTGCCTCCTTTCTGGATTCTCAAAATTGTTGTTTCTTCTTCATAGTCTCCGTTTTTGAAACGAAATGTTTGGCCCATTTTCCGCTCTAGAAGAGCAGAACCTAACGGACTAAGATAGGAGATGACATCTGTTTCGAGATCTCCCTCGTCGTATCCTAAAATCGTGTACTCCTCTCTCGCTCCATCCTCATAGCGGAGACTCACTTTTGAACCGATATAGACATCCGAATCATCATCGTTCAGATACCTTTCCGATTGCTCGATAATGTCACAGGCGGCTAGAACCGCCTTTGTCTTCGCTAAACGAAACTTCATTTCTGACATCGCCTTCGATTGAAGAGACATGTAATCTGGATTTTCTCTTAAATCATTGTCCATTTTGACACTCTCGCCGATTTGCTTTTGGATATCAATTTCCTCTTGAAGTAATCTGTCATATTTTTCTTCTAGTTTTTGATAACCCGCTTCAGAAATCCAATATCTTTCTATCTTTTTCATTCCGATTCTCCTCATCCATCATATGTTTTCGGATTTCATTAGCGATGTCATCCATCGTCCTATCTGTAGTATCAATTCTCTTGAAATACTGTTCGAGTCGAGAAAACTCTTCGATGAATCGAACACGTAATCCCTCCTGATCGAGTTGCTCATCCAAGTATCCTTTCCCTCGATTGATGAGTCGTCTTTGACGCTCACTTTCCGATACATCCAAATAGAATATATGATCCGGTTTTTCTAACTCCCCCCACTCGGTCAAGTAGGAATAAGGTAAATCGAGTCCGGCGGCTCGCTGCGAGACCACTGTATCAAGCAGATACCTCACACAATAGATGTTTCCAACTGCTCTCTTTTTTTGCTCCCTGATCAATTCTGAGAGATAAAGATTGGCTGACTGATAGTAGAGATAATGCGCAACCGTGGATACTTCCCTTACATGAAGATCGATCAGTTCTCTTCCTTCCGTGTACGGAAAAGGAAGGGATTTAAACAATGTAGATCCCAGGTCCATCTGGTTGAGCCTCTGAGCGATTGAACTCGTCCCACAACCATCTAGACCGGTTAAAACGATGAATTTACCCATTTTGTTTACTCTCCTTTTTCACGTATATGCTCATATACAAGGATATTTCGATATTATTCATTTTTAGGAAATTTGAATCCATCTTCATACGAAACACATGTTCTCTTACCGTATCCATTCAAAAAGGCGTCTAGATTCATAACATTAGGATCTGGACGCCTTTTCGTGCCCCGTTGCACTTATCTTCTCTCGACTTCCTTCTCAAGTTGATTGCTGAGCTCTACCATCCATATTGCTTGCAATGATTTCAATAAATCTTCGTCCCGTTTTTTAGATTGTAAGGCTGCTTCATTAATTCCCTTGCTTCCTTCAGTTAGTGCAGTATAGATGTATCCATTTGATTCTTTGGCGAGATTCACTGATGCTGTATGGTTTGCGTGTATCTCCCCAGCAAGCGTACCAGTCTGTTCCCCTAGGAGATTCAGGGTTTTTGTAGTATCGTCGATTCTTTCCGACAGCACCAAAAGTTCCTGTCGCCCAGACTCTACATAATCATCCAAAAATTCCTGCATCAAGTTCTTTACTTCTCTTGATATAAGTCCAATTTGCTTCATCCCATCATCTTGTGTGTAATGGATTCGGTCAATCGTCGAGATGATCATATCGATTTTTTGATGAAGCTCCATTTGATCCGCCACCAAGTTATTCATCGCGTCAGACATATTTCTTACTGTCAGATGTTGCGCATCAAGGTCTTCATTCAAACGTGCAATGCCTTCTAATATCAGACGATTTTCTGCTTCTCCTGCTAGACCAAACAATCGTCTCACCCAACCGAACCAGTCCTTGCTCATGCCAGTTCCGCCTGAAGATGCTGCATACTGCGCAGAAGAATAGCAGGTTTTAACTTAGCGCCTTCTCGGTCAAAAAGTTCTCCATCAGATTTTTCAAGAATGGATGATAGTTGGCGGACTTTTTCAGTGACAGACGTCGTCTGCTGCTCCATTAACTCTCTCATCGCTTCTTCGAGAACTTCATTTTGCTCTTCCACAAAAATAATGACATCGTCCGCCAACTGTTCCAATGCCTCAACTAATACTTTTTCTCCGAATTTGTTCATCTCACGTGATTTTTCGTCTCCTGGCGGTAAAGATAAAATGTGGAGACATTCCATATCATCGATCGATAATCGTCGGGCCATGAATCGCTTTAATTTTCCTTGAACCTGCTTTTCGCTGATTGTAAGTGAGCGACGTAATCTTTTCGTTGATATCTTCATATCAGATTGTTCAATCTCAGTGATGAGATCTGAAAAATACTGTCTTAGTTCATACAAAGCATCTTCCTCCAGCTCATCTGCTTTCTTTTCGAAATCTGCCCCGAAAGTGACTAATAAATAATTGATATCGGCGGTTTCCGTTGCTGACGCCGTCTTTTTGTCATAGGAAGGCGCTTGTCTGAATGATTCACAGAACTCATCCAGCGACCGTCCAAAATTTTCTACCGTCTCAATTTTCAATGTTCGACCTACAAATTCGACACCTTTACCAATCGCACTTCCTATTTTCGAAGCTGTATCTCTAAAAAAACTAAAAAAACCCATATATATTTCCTCCCTTTTTAAGTTTTAAATCGATTCACATAGTTCATTTATCAACACGATGCGGAAAAATGCATCGGTCAGTAGGCACTCTTTGCGAACGGCAAAGTCAACGTGATCATCCAGCAGTTGTTCGAGCGAACGTGCATGATTCTGATATCCTTGTTCCAACACACTAATTTTTTCGGAAATATCGTCGGTCATATCGAACGATAGGCGGGTGAAATCTGTCTCAAATCGACTAGATAGTGCAAATAGCGCTTCTGCAATGCTCTCTCGAACGAATTGATTCATCGCTTCTTCCTTGCGTACACCCGGCATCATCGCGAGTATCGACATCAATTTCCGATTCGTCAGGCTCAGAGATATCGAAACCTGCTGACCGATAAATCCTTGATAGTCTTTACTCGTTTCTTTTAGTTCTCTAGCATAGGCGCGATTTCCCGAGGAAAGGGAGATACCTTTTTCGTCAAGACTTTCAATCAGAGATTCGTATTGATCGAACAGTTGAGTGATTTCCTCGGAGATGACTAGCTCGATTTGTGCTAGCTCAATTTCCACTTTCTTTTTCAACTTCTCCAAGTCTAGATGTACATCTCGGTATTCCGATGCTGATGATTCGGACGTGACAGGCTTCTTCTCACTAACTTTCTTATTCATCCACTCAGTTGCAAATTTCATAGCGATATCAAAAATTTCATTCATTGGCCATTTTATTGGAAAAGGAAACATTTTGCTCAAGAATCCTTTCATTTATTGACCACCAGACCTTTAATCTGTGTCGCAAGCTGCTGAACCCGTTCCTTCGTACTCCGCTCAATCTGAGATAAAGCGTCTTCTAATTTTTGTTTCTCAATTTTAATTTGTTTGAGCTCGATTTCATGTTTCTTTTGTTCAGCACGAATCTCATCGATGCCTTTTTCGCTCATGTTGATGATTTCTAGTTGATCTTGTCTGACAGATTCAGCGAAACGTAAAATCTCCTCTTTACAGACAAGATAGGACTCTTTGATGTCTTCTACAAGTAACGCTTTATGGTTATCGATTACCTCTTTTTCAAGCTTTCGCTTCAGATGGTCTATACCCGTGAAATCCATCAATCGTCGCTCATGTTCTCCAAGTTCTTCCTGACGAATTCGGAACTTCATGAGAATCGACATTAAATCGAAGTATGAATCACTCCCCGCAGCTACTTCGGCATTGGATTGGATAAGGGAATAGAGATAACCTGATACCGGCACTAGATTTTTTTCTGCGAGAGCAACGTTCCCGTATGCCCCTTCGTCCGTCAAGTATTTCAACCACTCTTTACGTTGTTCCTTCCAATTTTCTTCTGGACGGTTTAATGTATCGAGCTGCGTCGCAATCACATAAACCTTTTCAGGGTTGTATCGTGTATTGGCAAAGACACTATAGATAGTCGCCATCTCCGGTCCTGTTAACGAGTCCGATTTCACACATACAAGAACCGCGTTTGCACGATCGATGTAATCGCGCGTAATATTCGAACGATATGCTACAACGTCATCGAGTCCCGGTGTATCGACGAAGATGACCCCTTCTGGTACATCAAAATCGACAAGTCCGACCTCAACTTCCTTTACAAAGTAATGTGTGGCTTCCTTTGAAGACGTCCATTTATGAATCTCGGTCTTTAAATCGTCTAGCGAACCGCACTCTTGCGTCATCGTCTCTCGATTTACCCATTCATTCTTGATGCTCTCTGCCTTCAGCTCCTCATATTCTTCAAGAAATACTTTCGCCTTAGATTCATTGACGCTCTTCCATAATTTTTTCCATTCTGCTTCCGTATAGAAAGAGACTTTCACAAAGTCCCGTCCTGTAGAAGAACGTCTAAATTTCGTTAGCGATGCCGTCTCTGGTGTGACGCGTGTGGAAGCGAGATCATATCCGAGTAAGGCATTGATTAATGTCGACTTTCCGGCTTTGATTGCTCCGACGAGTGCGATGTGAAATTCTGCTGACTTACATCGCTTCAACAATACTTCCATGTCCGAAAACATTTTTCTCGTGACTTGCGGCTTGATCTCATCTGACTCCAAGATTGATTTCGCACGTTCGATGCTAGTCGCATAGCGAGCTACCGAAACATCCCACAAATAGTCACTTGATGACACTTCTTTTACGAGTACCTCGTCGAGCACTTTCATCTTCATCTTGAAATCCGACTGGATCTTGTCATCACGAAACACGTACGACTGGTTAATCAAAAAACATTCCGTACAAAATAAAACCTCTTGATTGATGTGACCCTTACATTTTTGACATTGCATGATATGAAAGCCTCCTATTTTCAGTAAATTAAAAATGGTATTTAAAATTAATTAAATACTTATAAAGGTATTATATAGTTTTTTTTACCATTAGGTATGCAAAAAAAAACGCTAGGTTCCTCTTTTTTTGTAGAATAATAGAACCCTTAAACATTTAAAGTAATATTTCTTTGATATCCGTCTGCAAAAGTAGAGCATAAATAAATGGATTCGTGATGCGCTAGGCATACCAATGATGTAATTCACGATTTTTATTCCCCTTCACAATATGTGGATAATAAGAGTGTGAAGAGATTTATTTGTAAATTATATTCAAATAAAATCAATTTTAAAAAGATTAGACTCTACTGAACTTGCAAAAGCATTCGTTTGGATCATTAATGGAATACATGGTCTACGCTTAGCTAAACATAAATTTCAAGTCCATTTAGTTTAAGAAAAATTATGAAAAGCAAAGGATAATCAGTCGGATCATGCAAGAGGAAGACCTAGTTTCTACGTATAAGATGCTGCAGTTCAAGCATAAAAAAGAAGTGGGCAACGAGTCGACGGCAGCCAATGAATTGAACCTCGCGTTCAAGTAAGAAGAAGAAATCTCCATTGTCGTAAATAGCCTGACGTACATCAAAATTCGTTAAAAATGGCATTATGTATGTGTATTTATTGATCCCTTTAACCGAGAAATCATCTGACATCTTATGGGCGAGCGAAAGGATGCCCAACTAATCCATCATACTTTCGCTTTCATTTCTAGTGATTTGCGTCGTATTCGGATGTTTCCCATGGATCAAGAATACACTTCATACATTCAGAATTCGTTTCTCGTTGAGCGAAAAGGGGTGTCCGCATGATAATACAGTCGCGGAGACCATGTATAAAATTATCAAATCAGAATTCTATAAAAATGAATCTTCTTGAGTTTAATGGTATCGGAACGTTAGTCCTAGGGTTATATATATTGATTAAAATATCTTCGCATACACGATACGTCAAATCATCAAATTTCCGTCCGTTACAAACAATTGTCTCTTAAGGAAATTGTCTAGTTTAGCGTTGAAAATCCACGTTTAGAGGCGAAACTATTCTCGCTTAATTTTAATAAATGAGTCAATCAAAAACATATTCCCATAAAAAATCAATATAGGTTCATTCCCAAATTAATATTCCTTTAAAATCAAATATGTTGCATTATATGGTTTTAAATCGATTCTTTTTCTATTATCAAATTAAAAGGAGCTACTCTACATGAATTATAGGATACAGTTCATCTCTCTCTTGCTTTAATGATCTTTAGCATCTTTCTTTTTGTGATTCTTCTATATATTACTTATTTTATATCTGTCCGCATTAAAAATAACTTAGCGCGAAAGGACTCTCTTATCTATGACTACTAAAAATCAAATTTTATTCGGTCCACCAGGAACCGGAAAAACGTATGCTATCGTCGAAAAAACATTAGCTATTGTTGATCCAGAAGGATTCGGACGCCTAAAAGAACAACATGCACCTCGCGAAGAGTGGACTCGTTTGTATCAATCTCACGTCGAAGCAAATCGAATCCAATTTTGTACTTTTCATCAGTCATTTTCGTATGAAGACTTTGTTGAAGGTCTTAGAAGTGATGGGAAAGGCGGTTTCGAACCAAAGGATGGAATTTTTAAACAAGTATGTACAACCGCCTCTTTGATTGATTCAAGCGAAGAAACAGTCGCACAAGTCGCTCCCGCACTTGATTTAGAGCAGCGTTCAGTCTACAAAATGTCACTCGGACGAAAACAGGAAGAAAAAATCTTTGAGTATTGTTTAAAAGAATCAGTCATCACACTCGGGTATGGTAGTCAGATTGATTTCACGGATTGTAATGATGAGAACGACATCGAAGCAAAAATCATCGCGGACGATTCCATTGAAAACTTCGATACCGTCAACCGCTCAATCAACATGTTAAAGTTTGATATTCAAATTGGCGATATCATCATCGCCTCACACGGAAATCATAACTTCCGAGCTATCGGCGTCGTCACAGGAGATTACTATTACAACTCTACAACTCCGATTCCATATGCACATTTTCGTAAAGTTGATTGGTTATTCCATCGTGCTGCTGATTCGGTCATTCCTACCCACGAGCTGTTTAAGCGTAATTTTGTTCAAATTCCTCTTTATCCACTTTCTCATGAAATGATTAAAGTAGAAAAACTACCTCTCTTTCTAGGGAGTTCACCGTCTATCATACAAAACGTTTCATCGAATAACGTTGTCTTAGTCATCGATGAAATCAATCGTGGAAATATCTCACGTATTTTTGGTGAATTAATTACCTTGATCGAAGACGATAAACGCCGTGGTGCAATCAATGAAATCATCGTCACACTTCCTTATTCGCAAGAGTCGTTCAGCATTCCTGCAAATCTCCATGTTCTCGGGACAATGAATACGGCTGACCGTTCTATCACCTTGATGGATACTGCTCTTCGTCGCCGTTTTGAGTTTATAGAGTTAGCACCTGATCCCTTCTTACTTCCTCAAGATATTGAAGGAATCAATGCTCAGGCGATTTTAACAAAAATGAACGATCGAATTGAATATCTCTACGATCGCGATCATATGATTGGTCATGGGTTCTTTCTTAATGAAAGCTTGACGACAGAATCTTTGTTACATATCATGCAAACGAAAGTCGTCCCACTGTTACAAGAATATTTTTATGATGATTTCGAGAAAATCGCCTTCGTTCTTGGAGGTGCAACAAACGATCTGAATGATTCATCCTATTTCCTACGTACCAAGTCGTTACATGCCCAGAAGTTGTTTCCTAATTCCTCACGAATGCGTGAAGAAAAGATCCGGTATGAAATGGTCAAATATCCGACTGTTGAAGCTCTGAGAAGAGTCTATGCCTAATACACGACGTGTTTTTACGCTTATTGAAAACTTCGATTCTTTGAAAATATCGAATGATGGAACGCAAGGATTGACTTACGAAGAGGCAGCATTTCTAGAAAATCATCGACAACAACAACAGTATCCTTCTCGTCACTTCGTATGGGGATTCAATTCATTACGTATTCTTGATTTCGTCGGTTTCATTCAATGTGAGACGTTCACAATTGAAATTCTTCCGAAAATTTCCGATGCAGATCATACAATGACGAGACGTGCACTTCTCAATATGCTCTTCGAATCGGATATTTTACCTATTCAGGTGAATCCAATTGAACAGTATGCGTTATTTGATGAACCCTTACATGAAATACTCGGCTACGCTTATGCAAAAGAACTCGCAACGGCTTTAAGACAAGGACCCGCCTTGCGTTATCAAACATTACGAACAACTTCTCCCGTTCTTAAAGGTCGACTACTCGTTAACCGGCACATTCAGGAACTGATGAGTAGAAATCAGGGGCATCATGCAGTTTGCGAGTATGAGGAACGCGTAACAGACCACGACATGAATCGTTTGTTCTTGAGTACGAATCACCTTTTGCGTCGTATGTGTAAAAAGATGGAAACACAACAACTGTTACATCAAATGAATCATCTCTTAGACGATGTCACATATGTAACATGGACAAAAGAACAGATTCAAGGCGTCACACCAGATCGGACCGAGCAACGTTTCCATGGAGCGTTAGAACTCTCGAAACAGATCATGTTCGGTCATTCAGCGGAGAGCGTTTCCGGTTCAAATGCATCCATCTCCCTTCTCTTCAGCATGCCACGTATCTACGAATCTTACATCGGTTCTTTACTGCGCTACTCGATTTCTAATTATCAGCTAAAACGACCTGAGACGACAACACATCTCTTGCACCGAGCACATCAAAAGGACGTCCTCGCGCTTCGTCCTGATTTTTTAATGGACGGTCCTAACGATTCACTCATACTTGATACGAAGTGGAAACGTCTCGCACTACAAGAGACGAACAGTGACGTCAAACGTAACGACATCTATCAGATGTATGCGTATTTGACGCGTTTTACAGATGTCTCTACCGTCATCCTGTTATATCCTTTGTTCGATGACGAGTACATTACTCTTCCCGATGACGTCTGGCATCTGGAGGATCAACCATCGCGTCAGATTCGTGTACATCGTATTGATCTTCTTGATAGATGGCGCACAATTGAGCAGTTGAATCAGATTTTAACCTATTCTATTCCTACTATTGTTTAAGTTACTATGAGATAATTCCGGTATTGTGCGAGGTATTGAAAAAATTTAAATGATTTTGAAGAGGCTGGGACATAACTAGTCGACTTCTAAAGAAAAGAAGGAATTGTCATCGTTACTGATATCGTATCCAAAAAGTAGACAGTCGAAACACAAAAACTGTCTACTTTTGAACTGAACCAAAAAAATTAGACAATGAATGATTCGTCAGGCGACCTTTAGGATCTGGGTCCGGTATTCCACCGGGCTCAGGTTTTTTAGTCGTCTCTTGATGCGACGATGGTTATAGTACTCGATATAACGCTTGAGCTCATATTTGAAGTGGGTCCATGTCATCGAACTCTTTGAGATTGAGATACAGGAACTCGGACTTGAGCACAGCGAAGAAGCTTTCGATGGTTGCGTTATCGAGACAGTTGCTCTTACGGGACATACTTTGCGTGATGCCGTGTTCGCGGAGCGTACCGATGAACGCTCGGTATTGATAATGCCAACCCTGGTCGTAATGGAGGATCCATCCGTTCATTCGTCATCGGTCATTCGAATAACAATCAACTCGTTTTCGATACGCTTGAAATCGCTCTTCAGGGCGCACCAGAGAGTCAGTCTCTTCTACATAGCGATCGTGTGGGTTTCAATATACGTCGCATGCTTTCCGTCGAATGACGAAAGCAGCAGGCATTACACAAAGTATGTCTCGTGTCGGTAAATGCATCGATAATGGTCCGATGGAATCGTTTCGGGGCGCAGTGAAGTGTAAGAGTTATTATCTACATAAGTTCGAGGAGTTCGACGAACTCCGTCATGCGATTCAGCAATACATTCGATTCTATAACGAAGAACGATATCAAGAACGACTAAACGGCTTGAGTCCGCTGGAATTAAGGGCTCAAGCCGTTTAAAAGTTTTTTATTATTTTGCTTGTCTACTTGACGGGGAGCAGTTCAGCTTTGATTGCTTTTGCTGAACGGTTTTTCGCAGCGTCTTCTGCATACACGCTTATGACTTCTCCTGCTTTCCATACCGCAATCCGGAAACGGTACGCCTTGCATCAGCCTGCGTCTAGTACGGTTTTTTTAAGTGTTGCGCTAAATATTACATTTCATCAGAAGAAAATACTTAATTGTGCCCTTCATATCTTATACTATTCTTAGAAGAAAAAAAATCTTGTTTCACATTTGGAGAAACATACATAACTAAAGGAGTTGCTTTTATGATCGCTATATACAACAATCGGTATTCCCCTCGTGAAATTCTGCCACAAGAACGGATGCAACTTTATTTGGATCAAGCACGACGACTGGGAGAAACAGTCGCCTGCTTTACAATTGAAGATGTGGATTTCGAGAACTCAACGATTGAAGCAGAGGTGTATGAAGAAGACTGGATTTCTAAAACGATTCCTTTTCCAGACTTACTTTTTAATGAACGATGCGTCATTCCAAAACAGGCAACCGATTTTGATAAAGATCTTCGACTTCAAAAAGAAATCCCTTGTTTCTTTCATTTAATCGATAACAAATGGGTTCTCCAGCAAAAGCTTGAAAACACAGGTGCTTGGAACAAACTTCTGATTCCCACCACGACGCTTGATCAGTACGATCAGTTTTTAGAACACTTGAAACAACAAAAAACGGTGGTGCTGAAGCCAACGGATGCTTCAAAAGGACAAGGCATCTATAAAGTCACGAAAGCAGCCGGTTCTGGATACTATCTGACCATCCGCGACGAACGTCACACGTATTCATATCAACGTCTTAAGTCCTTTATTCAGCCGTTGATTGACCAAGGCAATTACATCATTCAACCCTTTATTAAGTCGCAGACACCGGACGGAGAAACATTCCATCTGCGGGCACACCTGATCCGCGATGCGGACGGACAATGGATCGTACTTGCTGCCATCGCCGATGTTGCTAAAAAAGGACGTTTCATCACGAATCAGAGTGCGTATAAAAACGAACGGGCAGAACCATTTTTACAACAGCTCGATCCTTCCGGTGATGTGCTGTATAAAGAATGGTTGGCGCAGAGTATACTGCTCGCACAAGACATCGATGCCCTGTATCCTTTTACGTTGCCGGAACTTGCTCTTGATTTTGCGCTTGACGAGACACGGACGTTACGCTTCTTTGAGGCCAACACCGGTCCTGAAGTATTTGCTTTTAAGGAAGAACGCGAGGAACGACGGGCACAGGAACTGATTACGTTTGCGCATCACGTCGCGACAGCCATCGCACCTATTCCAAAAGAACAACGATACGGTCGCTACTTCAAGGTGGGTCAATAAGTTAGAAAAAAAATCAGCCCTCACCTATAGTTGTGAAAATTTCATATTTTACTCAAACAGATAAAACGTAATCCTCTCTTCAAACTGTATTTTGAAGAGAGGATTACGTTTTTCAACTACTTTTTTTCTTTTTAATTTGTCGCTTCATCTGTAAAATGAATCCGATTCTTTTGTCCACCATGCTTTGACGTACTCGGTTGTCGTCCTTGTTCATAGAGAAATCGTCGGAAGGATTCGTTTTCCCCGTTTGCTATTCCCGATGTCATGGGTCCATCCCCTCTCTCTTTTTTTCGAGGTTTCGGAGGTGATGAGACGAAAATCCCCGAAACCCCGTTTTTTTTTATGCGGAGATACATCTCTATATCATTTACAAACAGAATCGGGGAACGGGAAATCTCCCGGCAGTTCTACTTTTACCTTTCGTTCCTTTTTTGAACACCTACTAAAACTGTTGATACATAAAAATTCCTTTCCGTTTCGTACTCTCAGCAGTCTTAATGAACAGTCAGGAGTCATAGACAAGAATACTTCCATAACGCACTACGTCGAGTCCCAAAATAGGACAAATAAAAAAGAACTTCTCACTCGAAAAGCTCTACGACTCGTTCTATATATTCGACATAGGACTGGATGACCAGCCGATCATCTTCATCCATGATGTTCTTGATACTCCGTTGGACACGTGATCGATCGACTTGGATGACGTCTTGTACGACATCCTCTAATACTTGCTCGATGACATCTTCTTCGGTCAATAATTCTCCCTCATAACAATCTAGCGTCTCATCATATTGACGATAATAATCCTTTCCTCCAAGCACTACCCGATGATACTTCCGCATTCTGATTTCCTCCTTTGGTATTCTCCACGAAATCGCATCTTTTACATACACTTAGTGTCGTCATTCTTAGTCAATCTTCATCATGACTTCGTTTCGTCGTATAGTTCGTATGCAATCGTTCTTCCATCACACAGCCATACCTCATAGACCAACCGATAGGTGATCGTATCATAGCCTATGCCAGGAATCCATTCTTTTCCTTCCGAATCGATGTAGACATAAGTCTCGAACCGTACCGGGTCCGGAAGTAATTGGAGATGTTCCAATGAAGCCACAGACGAATCAATATCCGAATGCTCGAACAGATGTGACTCCATCCCGACTTCATCGATCGTCACTTCCTTACCAAACAGCTTCTTGATCCGAACAATAAAGCCAAATCTTTTTTCCATTCCATCTCCTCCTTTTCTACGCAAAAAAGAGCATTCGCTCCGGATCGGAATGAATGCTCTCTATAGTTCTTACAAGGTAATAATATATATTTGATTTTTATATCAATACATACAGAAAAATCCTATGCCACATAGAGCGACATAGGATTTTAAGAAATCAGTATTAGTTTACTGAAAGAACGTTAGAGAAGTTAATAGCGTTTTTGTTAGCATCTGTAAGGTCAATTTTAGCTGAAGCTTTTGCAGTAATACCAGTTACTGATGTAAGCTGCCCAGCTGTTAATGTAACAACAACTTTATTTGCAGTGATAACTTCTGCTGAAGCTTCTGTTAATTTAGTTGTCCCTTGATATACATCTACGTCATCGCCAGCAACAGCACCAAGACCAGTACCATCTTCAATATTTTCGCTAAATGTAATTTCTACTTTATCAGCAGCAATCAATTTTGCAGAAAGTGCAACTGGGCGAACTGTCTCTTTAAGAACAACTTTTTTCACAACAGTGTCCATGATAGAACCTGCAGCTGTTGCTACATTTTTAATCGTAACATTGCGCTCACCGTTTGTAGAAATTGCATCTTTTTTAAGTGTCAATTCAACAGTGCGTGCATTTCCTTTAAGAATAGCACTTTCTACTGAACCTTCTGCACCTTCAATTACATAGTTGCTTGTATTAAGTGCAGTAGCAGCTGTTACGTCACGATCAAATGTAACTGTAACTTTATCGTTAGCTTGAGTAACTGTACTTACAACAGGTTTAGTAGTATCAGTAAGTGGGCTCAATTTGAAAGCTACTGTTTTTGCAAGCGACTTGTTAGCAGTAGGTAAAGCTTTGTCTTCTGCTAAACCTTCTGGAAGGTTCAATTTATAGTCAGCAGCAACATTTGGAAGTAAGATTTTCACTGATTTACCATCTGTTCCAGTAGTAATTGATGATGCACCTGTAATTGGAGTGATGTCTTTAGTAACATTGTCAGCATCAACATATGTTCCTGTAATTGATAATGCATTGTTAGCAGCAACAAGCTCATCATATTTGACTACTAAGTATTGCTTAGTATCTTCTTTAACGATTTCTTGTGAAACGAATGCAGGAGCAGTTCCATCAGCTTTAATTTCTACAACGCGTGAAACGTTCTCCATTGTGTTTCCAGCTAAGTCTTTAACACCAGAGATTGTAACGTCTTTCAATCCGTTTGCAAGAGCATTGTCACTGAAAGTAAGAACAGTTTTAGATTCGTCAATTTCTACTGAAGAAGTTTGAGTAGCAGATCCAACTTTAATAGTAGCGCCAGCAGTTTGAACTTTTTCAGAGAAAGTAACTTTGAGTTTACCAGTACCAGCAGATTCTACAGAGAGTACTGTTGGTTTTACTGTTTCGATATCTTTCTTAACAACTGAAACAGATACTGGGTTTGGAGTAAGCAAGTTACCACCAAAATCTTTTAATCCAGTGAAGATGAAGTTGTATGAAGCGTTTAATGTCATTGTTCCAGGAAGTGCTACAACGAATGACTTTTTGTCATCAGCAATAGTGATATTTCCTGCAACTACAGCAACTGAAGTTGGACCAGAAACTGTTAATGCAGTTGCAATTTCAGAAGTAGATGCATTTAAAGGCTCACTAAATGTGAATGTAGCGTTTCCGATTGCATCGTAAGAAACTGCTTCAAACATCGGACGTGTAACATCTTCTACAGTCAATACATCAGATGTGTATGCAGGTAATACTTCACCTTTAACAGTTTTAACTGTTTCAGTTGTTTTAGCAACATACTTACCTTTGAAAGCACCTGTATTAGTAGAGATTGTAAGAACTTTTCCATCTGTAGAAAGTGAAGCTAATGAAGCATCTGAAATTGTTGCTTCGTCTCCAGTTACAGTAGCAACTGTGACAACATCACCTTTCAAAGTACCGTTCTCTTCAACAACTGTTGCTTTGTCTACAGCTTTGTTGAAAGTAACTTGAAGTTGCTTAGCGTTAATCGCCTTAACTTCTTTAACCATTGGAGCTTCGATTACGAAGTCTTTAGCTGGTGAAACAACTTCACCGACTTTAACTGCGAATGCGTGCGTTCCAGCTGGAAGTACGCCTGATTTTGCCATCAATTTGCCGTCTTTAAGCTCAGCAGCAACTTTGATTGGCTCTTTTGTCATATCTTTGAATGCGTAAACAAGAACTTCAGCTTTAGCGCCTTTAGCTGGGTATTTAACGTCAGCTGAAACTGAAAGCATGTCGTCTTTAACTTCATTCATCACGTTTGTGATTTCAGCAGCTTTTACTTCGTAAGCGATTGAACCTTTGATTTCGAGGTTTAATCCTTTGTACGAGTAAGACAATTTCATTTTACCGGCTTTGCTTGTATCCGCTTTTGAAATTGTGAACGATTTGATTGAACGTTCGATTGATTTACCGTCTTTGTATTTCACTGTGATTGTTGAAGGAAGTTTTACTTCTTCGCCGACAGCGACAGGAGCAAGTTTCGGTTCAACCACATCGATTGGGTAGTTGTTTAATTTGACTTTGATTGTTGCTTTTAACGAAGTACCTGAAACTGTACCAGTGATCGTTTGGTATTTTCCAACGTATTTCGCGTCGTATGCGACTTTGCCCCATTTAACTGAACGGTTTTCTGTTTTCTTGTTAGAAAGCATGACTTTAACCGTTTTAGGAAGTGAAAGTTTTTTAACCGAGTTTGCGTATCCACCGTAGTGTGAAATGCTTGCTGGGTTAACTACTGATTTAACTGTGACTTTCGTTGCAGCGTCTGCTGAAAGTCCAGGTGCTACTGCTGAAGCTGTAACTGCGAGAGCAGCTGCTGCTGCGTATAACTTGTTTGATTTCTTCGTGCCCATGTGTAAAAATCCTCCCTTAGATAAACTGCTAGTTGTTTTGACGACTTGTCTCCAATAAAAGACAAAAGACAAACTTCAGGATTTCCTTCTTCTATTCTTTTCCTATCCATACAATGGAAATCGTCGTGCTTGGTTGATGCTAAACATTTCGATTGTATTTCAAATCCAAGTCAGATAAAGGAAAAAAGATGCATGTCCTGACGAATAGAAATCACGAGACAAAATAGGTAATAATTAGAATACTCATTTCACCTGATCCATCTGTTCTTTATGTAATCGTCATTCCATATACCTTATCGACACCCGATACTCCAATGTTTAACGATTTTTGAAAGAAAATCGCTTTTCTTGAATTTGCAGGTTAATCCCACTGTTTACCAGTTGTCTCGACCTACAAGAATAAATATACCGAAAGAATCAGAAATCAACAACCCTTATTTTGTAATAAAAATGCAATCTTATGGACACAAGTAAAATTTTTTACATGGTGAATACTGTTAATTGAATTTTTGATTTACCACATTTTAAAAATGTAAGCCTTTTCGACAAAACCCGACACGCGAATCGATTTGTTTGTCGAATCTTTTTTTTATGAAAAATTACAATCTAATTTCGTACTAGTCACTCTGTTTTTGAAAAAAGGGCGATTTAATAAAATCTTACCTAACGCTTTTTTTTAAGATTTTTTCAAAACAAGTTGTTAAATAGGTATTTATGCCTACGATAAGTCATCGCTTCTTTCCGCGATGTACCGTGATACTAAAATGAAATACAATTTCATGTGCTTCCGTTGTCCGTTCTGTACCGATTTCAGCAAAGCAAAAAACGACCTGTTCTTTGCGTTATGCAAAAGAACAAGTCGTTTTGAGTGTGTAGATCTCGTGATTACTTGACCGTCACCGTAAAGACTTTATTGACCGTCTGGTTACCGGCCGTCGTATACGTAATTTTGATTGTCGTTTTCCCTTTGTTGATCGCTTGGACTGTTCCTTTTGCAGAAACGGTGGCGATTTTTTTGTTGCTTGAGACATACGTGACCGATTTGATCGTATCCGTCGCTGACGTATAACCGATCGTCGTCGTTTGTCCTTTACGGAGCGTTTGGCTTGTCGCTTTTAATACGACAGCATTTGCCTTTGTCTCGATCGGTGTCGTCGCATAAAGAACGAATCCGTCTTGGAGCGAGACTTTTGTCGTCAACGTCGTTTTGCCGGTCTTTTTGCCGAGCAAACGTTGTTTTGCGTCAACCGTTGCGATTTTCGTATCCGCTACCGTCTGCGACACGCTTGTGCTGCTTGACGTCGTGCCGTTCAGTTTCGTCTTCACCGTCGTCGATTTACCTTGGTAGACGTTCGGCTGCTCGACGCTGACGCTTGGTGCTTTTGCTGCGTCCGGTACGAAGACACCAAGGTAACCGTTGACTTCTGCCGTCTTGATTCCTTTTACCGGTACCGTCAAGATACCGTTTTGATCCGTGACGAGTTTCGTCTTGCTGACGCCGCTCGCTTCTTTGAAGACTTGGTTCGCATGGACTTTGCCCATGTCGACTTTAATCGTCGTATCCAGTGCCGCATTTTTGCCGATGACCGTCGCGACGCCTGTCTTGCGGTCTTTTCCGAGACGGACGCTCGCGATCAAGTCTTTACCGGCTGTTTGTGTCGTGTTTGATGTGTAGTTCGTCACGCGTTGTTTCCCGTACGCGTAGTTCTTGCGGACTTGCAGTAAGTTCGCGATTTCATTGAAGTACGGTGTCTCTTTCTTCATATAAGGAGCATCCGTTTGGTACATGTCGCCGTAGTAGACTGTCGGCACTGTATCTTTGTTCGTCAACAGGTACGCATATTGCGAGACGACGTTGTCCATCGAATACTTCTTGACCGGACTCGACAGCTCTTTTTTGTAGATGCTGAGTGCTTGTTGCTCCAACTCTTTTGTATACAGCTGATCGAGTGATTTTTCTGTTCCCGGTGCGTAACGGGCATTCGATTTAATCCCGAGCGTATCGAGGATGATCTGGTTGACACGGTTTTTCTCTTGATCATGGTTATTGACGAACGACCAGTTCGCCTGTGGATTCGCCGATCCCATACCTTCGCGGTTCACCGTCGAATACTTCGCGATATCACTCAACCATTTTGTTGAGCTCGCTTTCCCGAGGACGCCGCGCAATGTGAAGTACAGGCTCGAGTCCATGACGAGTTGTTCGTTGTCATGGGCTTTCATGTAGTCGTTCTGGATATTTTTATAGCTCTCGATGTAGCTGAGGTGGTCACGTGCGCCGAAATGTTCCCGTGCGAGCTGGGCTTCCGCCTTGAGGATCGCCGTATCGTAATGCGACGCCGCATCGATCCGGAAACCGTCGAAGCCGTATGTCTCAAGCATCCACTTCATCCAGTGTTTCTGTTCTTTGATGACTTTCGGATTCGAGTTCGCGATATCGACTCCGACGAGGAACTCCTCGCTGCCGGACATCGTCCGATTAAACGCCTGCACCGGATCACCGGTTTCATCGACGAACAACAATTGATCTTCCGTATCGATCCCTGAGTTATCGTTTTGGAACGACCGCTCTTCCGATCCGTAGCCGTAGTTCGCCTGACTCTTCACGTAAGCTTCCGTCAGTGCCGCGACTTTGCCGTTATCCGACTCCGCCAAAATATCTGCTTTCGTCGCATAGCCTTGGTCTTTCATGTACGCCAAATATCCGGCATCCTTCGTATATTGCGTCAGCATCGGTTTCCAGTTGTCTTTCGATACTTCGTACCATCCGTCGATCGCAAGATACGTATCGACGACATTGAGGCTTTGCGTCTTCGCCGCTTCGATCAACCACTCCGGCAAATAGTTGCTCGGGTGATCCGCTCCGAAATAGCGGTAGGCTTTACCGGCTTCGTCCGTCATGATCCGACCGAGTCCCTGACCTTGCAACGACGTTCCGTTTAAGTAGTTTTTGTTCCATTCTTTGATGTAGCCGTACTTCGTCTGTCCTTCACCGCCGCCTTTTGTATAGGCAAGGTAAGGAACGGCAATCGTCTTCGAAGCTGTTTGTGTCGTGTACGGATTCGTAAAGAGATCGCCTGAGCTTGATGTCCGCTGCACGTACACCATCTCACGTTGTGTCAAACCAAGCATTTGGTTCGGGACTAGGTCCATCTGGACGTTGACGCCTTTTGCATGCATCGCCCGGACGACAGCCTTCAGCTCGTCCGCTTTTCCGTATTTCGTCGGAATCGACTTGTTTGGTCCTTGCGGGAATTCACCGAAGTCATACCGGTCGGCGATCGCATACCCTTCCATATAACGCGCCATGCTGAATGAGCGGTACGCTGGCGGCATCCAAACATCGGTAATACCCCAATCGCTCAACATTTTTCCTTTATTTGCAAGTTCCGTGTACATGTTGCTTTCGTATGGTTGGAACAAGCTGAAGCTTTGGAAGATGACCCGGTTGTCGAGTTTCTCGTTCGATGTATACGCAGCCGCCTGTTGCGGGGTTAAGACGAGACCACTCGTCGCGACGAGTGTCGCCAGTAGACCAGCTGAAATCTGTTTCGTTTTCTTCACAGTTCTATCTCCTTTTATCACATATAATGATTTTTTCCGATTTCCATCACATAATTTAACATTTTTCATCTCCTATTAGATAGTGTTTTTCAATAATAAGTCAATTCGTTTTTCGTTTTTATTATTTTTAACTATATTTTTTCTGATTCATCCTATTTTTAGATGATACTCCGCTTCATCGTGTGCCGTAGCGCTTCGAGAAACGGTCCTCGCGGAAAACGATGTGTCGTTTCGCCTTCAAGGAGAATCTGCTTGCCCGCCTGCCGCAGTTGCACCGGCAAGGCACGGACGATCCAGTCGAGTTGGGCCTGCAGGCGTTCCCGGACCGTCCGCTCTTTTTGTTCCGCTTCTAAAAAATGTTTGAAGTATTGCAGGACGTAGCCAAATCCGAACTCGATCGGAATCCGCAGCTCGACACCAGAGTCCCGGACCCGGATCACGCCCGCTCCGTAATGCACAGCCCGTTCCCAGTCTTCATCTCGTCGAGCATCGCTCGGTCCATTCGTTAAACAATGTGTCTGCAACGCACCTTTAGGTCCGCTCGGTAAAACTGCAAAGTAGTCGATGTTCATCTGTCCGCTCCTCCGTCAAAAAAAATAGAGTGAAACCGGCAAACGGTTCCACCCTATATGACAGGTCAACGAATCTGATTGTTCGTAAATGTTTGGTTGTAACGGCCGATGCCTTCATATTCCACGCCGTGCGGACGGTCGGCATATGCCCAACAGTTGCGCCCATCGATTAGACGAGGTGTCCGCATGAGACGTTGCAACCGTTCCGGTTCGAGTTGTTTCATCTCGTCCCACTCGGTCATGATGACGGCAGCGTCCACTCCGGTGATCGCTTCGTCCAGTGTCGGTTTTTGATCCAGCAATGTCTTCGCTGCAGGGTCGTATCCCGTGATATGGACCCCGAGCGCTTCCAGACGTTCCGCGAGACGTAACGCCGGTGCATCCCGTAAATCATCCGTTCCCGGTTTAAAGGCAAGACCCAGCAGGGCGATCCGTTGCCCTTTGACCGGACGGATTTTTTGCAGGACGTAATCGAGTTGTGCCTCGTTCGTCTTATCCGCGCCTTCGATGACGTGAAGCGGTGTCTCATATGTTTTCGCCAGTGCCGTCAAGGCGGCGATGTCTTTCGGGAAACACGAACCGCCGTAACCGGCGCCCGCCCGTAAGAAGGCCGGTCCAATTCGTGGATCGAGACCAATCCCGTGCGCGACTTCGGCGACATCCGCGCCGACCGCGTCCGCGAGACGGGCGATTTCATTGATAAAGCTGATTTTGACGGCTAAAAAACTGTTCGCCGCGTATTTCGTCAGCTCGGCCGTCGTCGGATCGACCTGAACGATCGGTGCCGTCGTCAAAAACAATGTTTCGAGCCGCTCGGCAAGCATGTGATCCCGCGTCCCGATGACAAGCCGGCTCGGGGCCCGGTTATCGGCTAGTGCCGTCCCTTCCCGGAGAAATTCCGGAACCATCGCAAACCGCAACTCCGGATAGCTCTGCTGGAGCCGTTCCGTCGTGCCGGGCGGAACCGTTGACTTCAAGACGACGTTCGCTTCCGGATTCAAGCGGCTGATTTGTGCGACGACCGCTTCGACCGCCGTCAAATCACAGCTCCCGTCCGCCCGCTCCGGTGTTCCGACCGCGACCAAATACAGATCCGACTCCGGATAGACGGTCGTAAACGTCATCCGTGCCGCATTCGCCTGCAATGCTTCTTCGATTCCCTGTTCCGTGATCGGCGGGATTCCTTTCGTCAATTGTTCCATCCGTTCGGCGTTTAAATCGACACAGATGACCTCGTGTCCGTTTTCTGCGAGTCCAATCGCCGTCACGAGCCCGACGTACCCTGTTCCAATTACCGTTACCTGCACCTCATCACGTCCCTTATCGTTTTCTCTGTCTCTACTATACGGGAGCACGGAAGATTTGTGCATCGAAAAAGCTCTTTGGATACGCTATACTGAATTACGAAAGAGGAGGAATGCACATGGCGATCATCATTTTTAGTCTCATCTGCCTCTTCGCGTATCGTATCCGCCGGCTTCCTGAAGTAATTCGGACGATTTTACTCATCCTTGGTTTGTTCTCGGGATGGTTCGCGTTGTTTGAGATCATCAGTTATTTAGAAGCCAATCCCTACCTTGCCGCCATTCCGATCACACTCGGGCTTGGCTATTGGTTTTGGCGTAAAAAAAAGAAACAGCAGGCGAAACCGCCGACTGTCTCTTGAGGCATAAAAAAACATCCGTTGCAGACGCCCGTTCCGGTAGAGGAGCAGGTGGGCAACGGATGTTTTTTTAGATCTGTTTCATACGTTGTTCAAGACGCGCGATTTTTTCTTCGATTTCAAGCAACTTCAGCTCGTGTTCCAGTTCCAAACGGCGTTTTTTCCGTTTCAGCTGAGCGAGTTCCTCCGTGATGGATTCCGAGTTCGTTTCCTGATTCGGGACTGCCTGATCCATCGATTGACGGAGCGGATCAAACAGGTTCGACTTGGCGAACTTTGCCGCTTCCGGACCAAACATGTCATTGATGATCGGTAAAATCTTGTTCATCGCCGTACCCGGAATCTGTGATTTTTCATCGACCAGACGTTTTAACGCCAGCTCATCGACCAAATACCCTTTTCCATCCTGTTCCGCATGTAATTCCCCGGTGCGGATCCAGCGGCGGACCGTTTCCTCGGAGACGCGCAGCAATTCACTGATTTGTTTTGTCGTCAACATGTTCATCCCTCATTTCTTTGGATTGGTTATTCTCATTATACACATGTGTGTGCGTGTGTGTCAAAGAAGACACACATCACTTTTGCTTGTGTCGATCCAAACGGACGGTTCTGCCATCCTCGCTTTCCACGGGCGGGAGTAAGCCGCGACAACCCGCATGACATGCGTCTTGCCGGGTCTTACTTATCCCTGACGAAAGCGCGTGAAAGAACGAAGGATTCCTTAGCGAACGGAGACCCGTCAAAGACATATAAAACCCGACTCTCTGCCTGTATCGGAAGAAAATCGGGTCTTGTGTCGCTCATGAAAAAACAGGTGAAGAAAAGAGAGATTCTTTTTTACATCCATTCCCTGCTAAAGCCAAGATTCTATATTCTGTTACGCACTCCGTCGCATGAGCAACCACAGTCCGACTGTGGCAAGACCTGTTCCGGCCAGCGCGTACGGGAACGGTTCTTCTTCGCCGGCTTGTGGTAACCGTTCTGCCCGTGATGGTGTTTCCGACTGCGCGGTACTCTTCTCAGCCGGTGCGACGTTCGTTGATTTGGTCACCTGTACCGGTTTCTGTTGTTCGACCGGTTTTGGTTTTGGCTTGACCGTCGGTGCGACGGTTTCCGCTTCGACTTCCACGACGACGACCGTCCCTTGACGGTTTTGCGTCAGGTCAAGAACAGCGTCCGATGGCGTCCGCTTCAAGCCTTTGACGAATTGTTCATACTGTTCCATGACACTGCCGTCTTCTGCTTCCAGACTGTCGTAGTTTGCTTGGTGGATTGCCCGCGCACGGTAACCGGCGGGCAGCTCGATTTTTAAGATGTATGTACCAAGCGGCACTTCGCGGTTCAATGCCGTTTCCGCTTCCACCGTTTCCGCCGGCAGAACTTCTCCCGTCATCGTATCGAGCAATCTGTAGGTCGCACGGACCGACGATTCGTTCATTTCCGGCAACTGATTGTGGTCTTCGTCAATGAAGTTCGTCACCGTCAGGAAGTGAGATTCCGCGATGTCTTCGTTCCCTTCCGTCATCCCGGCATCCAGCACGACGTCACGATTCTTCATCGTCACACCCGTTCCACCGTACTGATCAACGTCCGAGTCAAGCATCCGATCGTCGCCTTGCTGTTTCTTCGTAAACGTATACAGCCCGATTTCATATCCGTCGATTTTGACGAGATACGTCCCCGGTTGGACGGACGAAAACGTGTACCGGCCTTTGGACGTGATGGCTGCTTCCAAGACATCATGATTCGGATTCATCAAAAAGACATTAACGTCGTCAAGCAACGGCTCCGTCTCTTGCCGGATCCCGTCTTCATTTTGATCGTACCAGACGGTTCCGTTGATTGATCCGATTGATGGACCCGTCGACTGGGTGACGGCGTCCGGGTTTTTAACCGGCATTTGTTTCACTTGCACTTTCTTCGTTTCTTTCGGAACAGCCGGTGTATCGTCCGTCGTGACCGGCGGCTTTTCTTGCGGAACAGCCGGTTCTTCCGTCTCATCTTCCGGCGCCTGCCCGAAAACGAGTGCTACTGCTTTTCCCGTTTCTTCTTCCATGACGGTGACATGTGGGGCAGTCGCTGCCTCAAAATCAACCGTCGGTGTCTGTTCGATGTCAATCGGTTCCGTCAAATCCGTCTCCGACGATAACTCGACATCGGACGTGACCGTCACCGTTCCACTTCCTGTGAACGACAGCGTATACGGATTCTTGCCGCTCGCCGTGACATCCCAATTCGTTTCGGCTTGAACAGGCGGCACCCAGCTCATCAAGAAACTGCTCACGAGCAGTAAAATTCCTATTTTTCTCATTATGTAAAGTCCAGCTCCATTTCTAAAAAAAGGATACCTAAATTTTAAACAATATCGACAAATTACACCAGTACATTCTTTTCTTGAGCCTTCGACCAAAACAACCCATAATAGGAAATAGAGCTTTTTTAACCTGTAGAAAAGGATTGTGATGTCCTATGCATAAAACGCTTATTTGTTTCAGCCTGTTGACAGCCAGCCTGTCTTCTCCTTTTTCGACTGTCGACGCAGCAAGTCCTTCCAGCGTCAAAACACTTCCCGCGATTTCCTTAAAGACGAAACAGCGGACCGTCACCGGAACGTTTGATGCTTCCGGAAAAGCGACGTGGGTGTTCGAATCAAAAGATTATGCCAAAGAGACGACCCATATTGAATTTGATGCCGGACGGTCATTTTCCGCTTCCGTCTTCGCGAGCCAGACCGATTACATAAAACGTCAGGTCTATCCGTACTATTACGCCGTCAAAGATGCCGCCCTGATTTTTCCGTTCAGCTGGTCCGGCAAGCAGTATCTCGAATTAAAAGGCACACCGGGTGCCACGTACAAGTTGCCGATCCATCTCCGGTCGCTGACACCGCTTCAACCGATGAAGACGGCTGCTTCGACAGCCAAATCGACGAGTCTGATCGTCAAGTTGAAACATCCGGGAAGCCTGAAACAATCTTTGACGGCAGGAGCCGAACGGCTTCCGCTTCCCTTCACCTCCGGGACCGCCGTCGAACAGCTGAAATTTCCTTCCGAACGATTGGCGGCAGCGGCCCTCAAACGGCTCCGGGCCTCGTCAAACGTCGCCTATGCCGAGTATGACCTGCCCGTCCAAAGCGCCGGTGATACATTCCGCCGGTATCAGTGGTCCTTGACCAATACGGGACAACAGAACGGGAAAAAAGGAGCCGATATCCAGTTTACGGCGATGCAGAAATACATTCAGACGAAAACACTTCGGACAACCCGCGTCGCCGTCATCGATACGGGGATTAACGCCACGTATGCGGATTTCAGCGGACGGATCCGGACCGACCTCGGATACGACTTCATCCGGAAGACGAAAACATCTTGGGATGAAAATGGTCACGGCAGTCATGTCGCCGGTATCATTGCTGCGACCGGCAATAACGCGTTCGGCATCTCCGGCATCAATCCGCAAGCCGAGATCATTCCGATCCGGGTCTTGAATAATCGCGGAGAAGGACGGAACTCGGATGTCGTCCGCGGTATTTTGCATGCCGTTAAGAATGGGGCAAAAGTCATTAACATGAGTCTCGTTCTGTCCGAATCGTCAAAAGCACTCGAAGAAGCAGTCGCCTATGCCAAGAGTAAAAATGTCGTCCTCGTCGCCGCCAGCGGAAACAAAGCGAAATCGTCGCTCAACTATCCGGCACGACTCGCGTCGGTCGTCGCCGTCGGAGCGACGACTTCAAAAGACACCCGGGCATCGTTTTCAAATTACGGAAAAGGACTCGATTTAGTCGCTCCCGGTGTGATGATTCCGAGCTACATCCACGACGGTGAAATCGCCTATTCGAGCGGGACGTCGATGGCTGCTCCACACGTCACGGCCGTCGCGAGCCTGCTGTTCAGTCTAAAACCTTCATTGACAGCGAAACAGGTCGAAACGATTTTAAAGCAGTCCGCTGTCGATCTTGGTGCAAAGGGCTACGATCAAACATACGGATACGGTCGACTCAATGCCAATCAGGCCGTCCGCGCCGTCAAATAAAAAAACAAGCAGATCGTCTCTTGATGCATAAGAGACCATCTGCTTGTTTTTTATTTGACCACTTCAAGAGGAATTTCAATTCCGCGCCCTGCTCCAGCATCGATGATGAGGACGGGTAAACGCTTTTCATCGAAGACCTGCTCTTCGACCGTCGTATCCGACGTATAGGTTCTGACTTCCCCCATCTTTTTTGCCGTGAAGGAAACGAACGGGAATGGAATCGATTGGTTGGCGACGTCCAGTCGGATATCAACTTGTTGATCATCGAGTCGAAGATCATTGGAAGTCCGGATCGTTAAACGCATCCGGTCCTTGTCCATCGTTGAAATCTGAGCCGAAATGTTTTCAGCTTGTCCGGCGCGTTTGACAGGATCGAGGATGACTGTCGGGGAAGCAGTCTCCACTTTATCGGCACGCTGACAACCGGGAATGATCAGCAGCGAAATCGCTAGAGGAATCAACCAGCGCTTCATTACGTTTTCACTTAATCGCGAAAGTGAGTTCAGCAGTACAGGCGACTTCCCCGTCGACTGTTGCTGTGGCACGTCCTTTACCGATCGGTCCACGCAGCTTCGTCAATTCGACCTCGAGCCGAAGTTGATCACCGGGGACGACTTGACGCTTGAAACGGCAATTTTCAATACCTGCGAAAAAGGCCAGCTTCCCTTGGTTCTGTTCCATCTTGAGGACCGCAAACGCACCGACTTGAGCCAATGCTTCGACAATCAACACACCGGGCATGACGTTGTAATCCGGAAAATGACCGTTAAAGAATTCTTCATTGGCCGTGACATTCTTGATGCCGACTGCCCGCTTGCCTTCCTCGACTTCCAAAATCCGGTCGACGAGCAAAAATGGATAACGGTGCGGAATCACTTCTTTGATTTGTTCAATCGTATACATATGGACACAGCTCCAATCACTGGTTAGTTTAAGATTTCGACCAAAAATCGGTGATGCGGGTCCATGTGTCGAGCTTGAGGACATCCAACGCTTCGCCACCACCAAGTGTCGCATACCCAACCATCGCACCGATGACTAAGGCAACGGCAACTAAAAGAAGAACAATCAATAAACGGGCAACAATCGGAACACGACGTGATGAATAGTTCCGCATTTTTTGACGCTGCTTCGGTTCCTGCTCCTGCTGCTGACCGTTTTTCGTCTGTTGGTGACGCTTCAGACGTTCACGGGTCGGTTGGTCTGTTCCTGCTTGATTTTGTACCATCTTGATCACCTTTCATGGTTCAGTCTAAAGAACAGTATAGCATATTAGTACCTGGTATTAAATAGTTGCAATCCCGCTATATTCGGTTCCTGTTTTCAGTGTAACATGCCAAAACCATGAACCTGTAAAAAAAACTTTGATAATTGTATATAAGGAAGAAAACCAATTTCAGCCGGTCCTGCAAAAAAACTTTTGCGAATTTTAAATCCAAACAAATCCCTTGCGCGTATGCTGTTCAGAACGCTACAGACAACCACTACCAAACACCTGATACACTACACCCAAATTTGAGAGGATGAGACAAAATGAAAAACACGAAAAAATTCGCAGCAACAGCAATGGCAGCAGCACTCGTATTACCAGGAACGGCAGCATTCGCTTCCGGTGGCGGGGACGACATGAAACATGAGGACGGCGCGAAAAACGTCACGGTCAAAACAAAAGCCGCTGACCTTCGTGCAACACTTGATCAATTACTCTCTGAGCACTTCGTGCTTGCCGTCATGGACATGAAAAAACAATATGACGGATCAAAAGACGCGGAGTATTACGAAGCGGCACTTAAACAGAACGCACTCGACATGACACCAGCGATTGCTTCTGTCTACGGCGACGAAGGCGCAAAACAATTCGAAAAAATCTTCGTTGACCACAACAAATACACAACCGATCTCGTCAAAGCCGTTAAAGCGGACGACCAAGACGGCATCAATGCTTCAAAAGCAGAAACGGAAGAGTTCGTTCAAGATCTCTCAAGCTTCTTAGATACAGCAACAGAAGGTAAACTGCCGAAGGCAGCAGCGGAAGAAGTTCTCCGTGCCCATGAAGCGGACGTCTATAAAACATTTCAACAATATGCAGCCGGTGACTACGAAGGATCGTACAACACGTTCCGCGAAGGATACAGCCGCATGTATGACATCTCGAAAGCACTCTCAGTCGCGATTACAACTCAAATGCCTGAGAAGTTCGACAACACAAAAGCGGATACAAAAGCAGCTGACCTCCGGTCAACACTCAACAGCCTCGCAGCTGAGCACGTCGCACTGGCGAACATCAGCATGACGGCAGGCGTCGACAAAGCAAAAGACTACGATGCAGCAAACTGGGCAGAAGACATGCACACAGCTGACTTCAAAGCGGCAATGAAATCGGTCTACGGTCAAGCAGGTGCGGATCAGTTCGAGCAAGTTTGGACGAAAAACCACATCGAAGCGCAAGCTAACCTTGTCACAGCAGCAATCAACGATGACAAGAAATTGATGGGTGACGCACAAGAGATGCTCAAAATGTTCTCAAATGACTTCGGTGCGTTCCTTGGTGCAGCAACGGAAGAAAACCTTCCGACAAAAGCAGCACAAGAAGCCGTATCCGGCCACGAAACGTATGTCCAAGATACGTTCATGCAGTATGTCGAAGGCGACTACAAAGGATCAGTTGATACGTTCCGTGAGTCTTACGCTTACATGTACGGCGTGGGTGCAAACCTTGGTGAAGCAATCGTCAAACAATCACCAGAGAAGTTCATGGACGGTACACCAGGCTCAATGCCAAACACAGGTAACGGCGGCATGAGCGACAACAACACAGCAGCAACGACAGGCGCAATCGCACTCTTCGGTCTCGCACTCGGTGCAGCCGGAATCGTCCTTGCCCGCAAACGTCAAAACGCATAAGAATTCGGGTATACTAAAAAGGATAGCGCCTCGGCACTATCCTTTTTCTGTGCAGGTGTAAGAGACTTTGTCTCGGAAAGGAGTGACGTATAATGAAAAAATGGTTATTACCGGTCAGTGTGCTCTTGATGCTCGTTTCCGTCGGAACGTTAGTTTTCCTTCTGTTCGGCAATTCGAAGGAAACGGAAACCACGATCGTTCAAGGGAATGCGGATACAGAAGCGGCAACTTCCGAGACAAAGGAAGATCCTCTGAAACCGTCGGAAATCTTTAAAAAAGAATTTAAGAGTCTGTCCACGAATCAAGTCGAGCTCCCGAAGACCTTGACGATTGATTCGCTTGATATTAAATCAAAAGTCGAACAAGTTGGTCTCGATAAACAAGGGGCCATGGGAACACCGAAAAACGAACAACAAGTCGGTTGGTACAAGTTCGGTCCCCGTCCGGGCGATGTCGGAAATGCTGTCATCGACGGTCATACCGATACGAAGACCGGTCCTGCCGTCTTCAATCGTCTGAATGAACTGAAAAAGGGCGAGACCATCAAAATCAAAGATGCATCAGGCCGTACACTCGTCTTCCGTGTTAAAAAGCTTGTCGAATACGGACACCTCGATGCACCGCTCGAAAAAATCTTTGGTGCTTCCGATCAACGGAATTTGAATCTGATCACCTGTATCGGAGTCTATGACGAAAATGAAGGCACATATGACAACCGTCTCGTCGTCTTCACGGAACTGGATGAAAAAGCTTCTGACCCCGTCCAGACACCGCCAAAACCAGCGACGAATGTCCGTGTCTCAGGCGGATTCGTGAACTGGTACGCTTCGACGGACGAAGAAGTCGTTCAGTACAATGTATATCAAGAACAGGACGGGAAACGGAAAAAATTAGGTTCAACCGAATCGATTGAACGAAAAGCCTTCCCGCTGCCTGAAGATGCGACAGGACGTTTTATTGTTACTGCTGTCAACAAAGCCGGTATTGAATCAGAAGAATCGTTCAGCTCCGTCCAAAAATAATGAAACTGACCGAATCGTTATGCGATCCGGTCAGTTTTTTTGTTGATTTAACGGAATACGAATTTGTTGTTCCCCCGATCTCGTTTGGTATGCCAGATCGAGATACCCGGACGTCAACTTACGTTGCTTCGTCGGAATGAATAAGATGCCGGTACGCTCTTCCTCTGCCCGATACGTACCGGTGAGCGGATGGTTTTCATGGATGACAGCCGTCCGTTCCCCCTTTGTTTCATATTCGCCGAGTTTTTTTGAGATTTCGAGCGGATCGGCCGATTGATTTTGAATCGTAACCGTTAAAGCCAGAAACCGTTCTGATCCGGTTCCGACTTGCACCAGCTTTTCTTTTGAAACTGATACGCGCAATAAGGAAGTGGTCCGGACGGTATCCCGCGGCTCGACCTTCAGTGTCTCGACTTCAAGCCCACCTAGCGTATAAGTCGTTCCGACCCGGTCTTCCCGGTCAAATTGTTTCAGTTGACCTTCATCCCACTTCCGAAGGACGGCGACGGATTTCTGCTTGACGGACGGTGGATCCGCTCCGCCGTCAACCGTCGGAATAACCCACTTGATGACGACGAATACCAGACATACTGGAATCAGGACATACAGCAACACCTTTTTCATACCGGTCACTTCTTTCTGTTTTGACGTCATGTCAGTTTCCTTCATTATGTCGGTTTCGCTTCAAGATTTATACATGTTTCCACAATTGTATTCGTCAAAAAAACCCTTTCGAGCGGCTGCTCAAAAGGGCGAATGGGTTAGTACGTAATGTGTTGCTTACTCCACGTGATTGATTCTTTAAACTGACGGACGAGTTGTTCCGCCGGACCGGTTAAGGAGTAGGCCAAACCATGCACCTTTTCCGACATCTGTTGCAAGACGAGACCGTCTTCAATCAACTCTTGTAATTGCTCCAAAATCTGACCGTGCGACTGATCGAGACGTTGTTCGATCTCACCAATCGTCAACGCACCGTCCCGCAGGATGTAAATGACACTCGATTTTAAGCTGTTCTCGAAATTATGCTGAAACTTTTGGAGAGCCAATAAATCAGCCTGTTCTTCTACATGACGTTGATCCATCTGACACATACCCCTTTCATGACACAATCGGCTACGCTTTCAGTATGACGCAATCGCCTGTAAAATTCAAAAGTCAGTCTTTTGTCGTCACAATCGTGTTAAACGTCTTATCGTCTTCGGCGATGACCATCTTCTTTTGCGACCGCAGATGATACAGACGACGGATATTCAAGATGACGACTTTCATGACGGCGTAGAATGGAACACCGAGCAAGACACCAAAGAATCCGGCGATGTTTCCGGCGACCAGCAAGACGATGATGATCGTCAGCGGATGGACATCCAGTGTTTTCCCTTGGACGAGCGGTGACATGATGTGCGAATCAATCTGTTGGGCGACCGTCATGACGATGACGGCGTAAATCGCGAGAATCGGATCCTGAATGAATCCGACAATCAATGCCGGTACAACACCGATGACCGGTCCGAGGAACGGAATGATATTCGTCAAGGTCGCAAACAAGGCGAGCAACAGTGCGTAATCAATCCCGATGATCAAGTAACCGATATAGGCGATGATTCCGACGCCGATACTGACGATGACCTGCCCCCGGATGTAGCTCATGATCGTCAAGTGGACGTCATGGAGAATCTTTTTCGTTTCCTTATGGTACTCAAACGGCATCATCTTGACGAGATTACCTTTCAGTTTGTCCCCGTCTAGCAACATGTAAATCAACATGATCGGAATGATGACAATCGTGACGACCGTCGTCGTGATGACGCTGACGAAGCCGCCGACTCCGGTTCCGATGTTTTTCAGGAACGATGACGCATATTCCGAGATATTTCCGGAGAACTTGTTGAACAGATCATCCTGTCCGCTGAGGAAACGGGAGAAGAAGGCACTGCTTTCCAGCTGATCCCGGACGTCCACCAGTTGACGCTGGAACTGCGACGCCAGTGTCGGAATCGAGTTGACGAACTGTGTGATCTGTTCGGACAACATCGGACCAAAAATGAATCCGAGTGTCGTCAAAATACTGATCAAACCTACCAAAACGATGATGACAGCAGGACGCCGCTTCATCTTTTTCTCGAGCAACTCGACAATCGGCAACAGGACATAATACAGAATACCGGCGATTGCGAGCGGCGGGACGACCATTTGCAGTAAGATCGCAACCGGTCGGAACAGGAACGTCACGTGATTGCCGATCCAGACGATGACAAGCAGCGTCATAATCCACCAGGCACCGCGGTACCATTTGTTTTCAAACATTTTTTGCATCGTGTCACTTCCTTATGATTAAAATAAGTGCATCTCCTTCCTTAGTTTCCCTCTTCCCTGCCCCTTCTAATCCTTATTTTCAAAAAATAGTTGAAGCGTTATTTTTTATAAACTGACTAGAATAGGAACGATTTGTTTTTTTAGGCTGAAAATCCAGTAAATAAAATATCTTTTTTACATGTTTGCGTGTTAAAGTTTGATGAATGCTTGTTTAATTAAGTAAGATAGAAATACTGGAGTCATTCTTTGTACCCTACAACATTACATATGGAGGATAAAAAAAAGTGAAATGGATTAATCAAAAAATTGGTCGACAATTAATGTTCGCTTTTTATATGGTCTTCATTGCCCTCAGTGTGACGTCCGCCATCGTCTACACGTATACAGAACGAAAAATCGATCAGACGAACGCGACGTTCGATGATTTACGGGAACGCCGGACAAACGCTAATTCGTTAGCCAACGAATGGACACTTGTGCAGAGCAATGTGAAATCGTATGTGCTGTTCGGCACACCGGAAATGCTCGACACGATCAAAGCCAATGAGCGTGAAATCAACCGGTTGACGACCTGGTTCGAAAAATACGCCATCTATGAACAAGGAAAAGAGTACGCCCGCGCGACGCGGACACTCCATAACGACTACTTCGGGACGGCACTGCCGCTCTTGACGGAATACGTCGCCGGAAAAAAGGACGGATCGATCGACGAAACGTTTATGGATCCAAAGACACTCGCCGCCTTATCGAGCGGAGATGATTTGTTTAATGCTAATGGCACGCTAAAAGGCTCCAACAGCCGCTTGACGACGGATGCCGACGCAGCCGGGATCGATACATTGCTCGCCAATTATTTGACGTTGATCCAGGACAAGGAAACGGAAGCTAAAACCAGCCTGCTCGGTGAAATGCGGACTGCCCAATTCATCTGGTTGTCGAATCTTGCCGTCCTGATCCTCATCTTACTGTTACTCGTCCGCCCGTTCATTAGCCGCGTGACGAAGCAAGTCAATACGTTATCCCGTGACAGTGCCCTGCTGGCAGGCGGAGAAGACATCCATGCCATTCCGTTGCCGAAGCGTCACGACGAGCTGCATACGTTGACCACATCGTTCAACCAAATGGCCGCGTCAATCGCCGACAATAAGGTTCACATGCTGGCGAAAAACGAAGAGCTCCAAGCCCAACAGGAAGAACTCGTCGCCCAGCAGGAAGAATTACAGGCGCAGCAAGAAGAACTGGAAGAAGCGCTTGAAATCACATTACGCAGCGAACAACATCTTAAGTACCGCAACGAACTGACCGAGACACTCGCGTCACGTGAGACATTGACTGCCTATCCGGAAATCATTGAAAAACTCGTCTCGATCACGCACTCGGAAATCGGAGCCTTGCTGTTCCTCGATCAGCATGATGTCCGGTCGACGATTGAATACGGAATGACGGAAGATATGGTCGGTCAACTCGTCAAAGACGACCAGTCCCTGTTCCACCGGGCACGTGTCCTGAAGCGTCCGGTCCATTCGTCGAAACAGGTCGCTCATGACAGTCCGTTGCCGTATCCGTACTATATGTATGAAGTCGCCGTTCCGATTCTGGATCCGAACGAAGAACAGATTATCGCCTGCGTCTACCTCGTCCGTTACCGCGATGCCTTCACGCCGGAACAGATGGGCGATATCCTGTCGTTCTCGCACCAGTTGTCGCTTTCTCTGATGCGGATGGGGATTTATGAAAAAATGATGCACGAGAAAAACAAGACCGGTCAACTCCTGAACTCGATCCGTGAAGCGGTCGTCTACATCGAACACGAATCGGATGAACTGCTCGTCAACGATCCGTTGATGAAACTGTTCCCGGAAGTCCAGACGGAATATCAGGACGAAAGCAACCTGTCGTCCTTCCGTCAGGCGATGTCCGCCCTGTCCGCGATCATGGACGAGCCGGAACCGTTTGAGCAGTATATCGAACAAATCGTCGAACAGACCTTACCGAAAGACAGTCTCGTCGTCTCGATCCGCTCGCAAAGTGCGTTCATCCAGATTTATGCCGAGAAAATCCAAATCAATCAGATTTGGGTCGGTACGATGCTCGTCTTGCGGGATGTCACGAAAGAAACGGAAGCCGACCGGATGAAAGAAGAATTCGTCTCGACGGTCTCGCACGAATTGCGGACTCCGTTATCGTCCATCTTCGGCTTTACGGAACTGATGCTCAACCGGGAAATTGATCCGATGAAACAACGGAAATACTTGACGACGATCCACTCGGAAACCGGTCGGTTGACGACACTCGTCAATGACTTCCTCGACGTCCAGCGCATGGAATCGAGTGAACAGCGTTATCAGATGGCGACATTTGATCTTGTCCAGCTGGCGAGTGAACTGATTGATTTCCACGATGCGTCTCATACGACCCATCAACTGTCGTTCGAAGCAATCGGTCCAATCATGATCGACGCCGATGCGGAAAAAATCAAGCAGTTGCTGAACAACTTGCTCAGTAATGCGATCAAGTATTCACCGGATGGCGGTGACATCACGATCCAGATTCAAAATCAAGATGGCTTTGCTGAAATCGTAATCCGCGACCAAGGTATCGGAATTCCGCAAGAAGCGATGTCCAAACTCTTTGATAAGTTTTACCGTGTCGACAATTCAGAAACACGCAAGATCGGTGGAACCGGACTCGGTTTGTCGATCTGTAAAGAAATCGTCAAGCATCATAACGGAACAATCGACGTCGAATCAGAAGTCGGTTTCGGATCCACCTTTACGATCCGGTTCCCGATTGCTGTCATCTCAACGATTTTAACGTACGAAGATTAAACACAACGTGCCGCTGTCGCAATGGACAGGGCACGTTTTTTGTATAGCAGTATAAGATGAGTGTAAGAGAAGAGCTGAAAAAAGATTGATTGACGCGGTTGCGGTTTACTCCTTTAACATGCCCGAAAAGAATGGAAAATACGATCCTAATCCAAGCATTCAATTAGACCCCTGAATGTTCTTCCCCTGAAAATGAGCAGACGTCTCCTGTTCATTCATCAAACCACCAAGAGACAATAACGTGTCATGGATGAAAAAGGAGCTTTCGTCATGTACACATGCGTATAAAACTCATCAAAGGTAATTAACGCGGAGACGAGGTGAGCATGAAGATGACGGCAAGAGTGACTTCGGCGTCGTGGTGTGAATAATTCTTCTCTCTTCGAATCGAAATCTAATAATAACTGTAACGGTTGCTCCGTAAAAATCGTCACTCGACAGTTGATGTTCAGTCGATGGTAATAATCGAAGATACACTGACGAACGAATACCGCTCTCTCATGAGTAATCATATGCGTCGTCCCTCCCTTCACTTACCCAAATCGAATGATGATCTGTTATACATTGACGGAGTGTGATTGGGTGCTTACCGACCAATTTCATGAAGCAGACATCGGTCTCATCTGCTAATCCTAAAAAAATCGGAATATGAACCCTGATTATTCCCTTTGCCTCTGCTTCGTATAATCCGTGCCGCACCATACAGGAAAGAAAAAAACTAGTAAATAGAATATTTCTATTCATTAACCATTACCCTGTTTGCTCTTCTAATATCGAAGATCAAACAAATCATTTTCCATCACTGGATCAATCGAAATTATGTCACTTCATAAAAAGAGCGGACAGAATCGATTAAAACCCGATTCTGCCCGCTCTTTTTTAAAACCTCATACCTGAAAAGTAACAGCATTATTTAAGCGATGTGACGATCCCCATCATCTGATCGGAAGTCATCAAGGCTTTCGAGTTGAACTGGTACGCCCGCTGAATCTGCGTCAAGTTTGTCATCTCAGTTCCCATGTCGACGTTCGATGTCTCCAGTGTCCCGACCGTCAATGGATTCCCCTGGACTTCTTGATACTCTGCATTGGATGTGTATAAACCGCCGCCGACATCCGTTAAGTCATCCTGATTCTCGACGTAGGCAACGCCAATCCGTGCGAGGACACGTCGTTCTCCGTTGACGATTCCCGTCACGTTACCGTCTTTATTGAGTTCCACACCGGTCGCTCCTGCCGGTAAGACGATTGGATCATTCGCCGCATTTAACACCGAACGACCGGCATCATCCGTCAACAGAATCTGACCATTGTCCTGCGGGGACAATTGGAAATTGCCGTCGCGCGTCGCTTTTGCAACTCCACCATCATTGACGATAAAGAAGTGATGCGGATTCGAAAGTGCCGCGTCAAGTGCACGATCCGTTTTTTTAAACGTCCCGTTCGTAAAACGTGTCGCTTCATTCGCCACATATCCGCCTACCCCTAACCGCAATCCTTGCGGTGTCGTCAACGGACCGGTCGTCAGTCCCGGCGGCTGATTTTGGATGTTACGGACGAGCAGCTCGTTAAACTGGGCATCACGGCGTTTATAGCCGTTCGTGTTTACGTTCGCCAGATTATGCCCCGTTGTATCGAGTTGCTTTTGAAGCTGCGCCATCGTGCTCGCGGATGTATAGAGTGATTGCATGAATTCCTCCTCAGATTAACGGACGCGTCCGATTTCCGAGACGGCTTTCTCTGCCGTCCGGTCATACGCTTGAATAACTTTTTGATTCGCCTCGAACTGTCTCAGACCGGCATTCATCTCGGCCATCGTCTGCTCAACTTCTACATTTCCGAGTTCGAGTACACCTTGATCGACTTTGACAGCCCCTGCCTCAAGTGGTTCAGGTGAACGGTAACGTCCATTCCCGACCCGTTCCAATTCTTCCGGGTTTCCTGTCACAACGAGTCCCAATCGGCCGATCGCTTGTCCGTTCCCGTCCGTGACGGCACCGTCCGCACTCACGATAAAATCTTCGTTGACGACATTCAACGGATTCCCGTCTTCACCGAGCACTAACTCATTATCCGTCGTCCGCAATAAACCATCCGTGCCGACAGAAAACTGGCCATTCGTCGTATAAAGGGTTTCTCCCCGTTCGGCTGTTCCGAATTCCTGTAAATTCTCACGGAATACCGTAAACATCGGTGTGCCTGTTTCTGAACTGATCTGTAAATCCGTCGCATTACCGGTTTCCGTGATCGATCCTTGGGCAAAGTTCGGTGTCGCTGCCTGCATGAAGACACCGGTCGCCAGTGTACCGACCGTTCCTTTTGACCGGACACCCGTCCGCTCATTTACCGCCGATTGCTGAATCAACATCTCCGGAAATGTCCGCAGAGACGCTTGATCAGCTCGGAAACCGGGTGTTCTGACGTTCGCCAGGTTATTGCTCAACATCTCTTGTTGCCGTTGTAACGCTTGCATGGCGTTGGACGCCGTATACATTCCTCGTAGCATCTATATTCGCTCCTTATTGACTTCATGTTCAATTCTCTTCTATCAGTATATCGGTCTATTTTAATCAAAATGAATATTTTTTGAAAAAAAAGGTAATGCCCGAGAGAGATGCATCGAAAGACCTAGCCTTTTTGTTTCAAAAGACATTTGCTTAAATTTCAAGAGGATTGATAGGCGCGAATCCCATAAATTGTTATAATTTTAAAAAAGATGTAGATATGAGGTGACAGCATGCCCTTCTTTAAGAAGAAGAACACGGAATCCTTCATCAACGGCTCACTCGATTTTAAACAACTGGTAGATGCCACTCATTTTTTAGAAAATCATCCGGATGCCGTCTATACGTTAAATCTGGACGGTTATATCGTCTCGTTTAATCAAAAGCTCTCGCTTCTGCTCGGGTATGAAGGCAAGAAGCTGCACCAGCAACATTTCAGTGATTTCCTGAGCCCGGCGGAAGCCGCTCGGATTGCACCGTTCAAACAACAGGCCTTGCAGGGAGAAACCGTTCATTTTACGGCAGAAGTCTCGCACCGGAACGGACACCTCTTGACGATGAACGTCACGAACATTCCGATCTATGAAAATCGTGTCATCATCGGCGTCTACGGCATCGCCCGCGATATTACGCAACACATTCAGCTGCGTTTTCAACACATGCAGTTATCCATGAAACAACAACTGACGGAATCGATCCACAGTATCGCTTTTTTGGATTATGTTCCGTCGACGAATCGTATCTTCCTGTCACCGCACTTCGCCTCACTGCTCGATGTATCCAAACACCGTCTCACTTCCATGAATTATGAAGAATTTATTCAAGAAATCCATCCCGACGACCGGCATCTGTTTAAAAAACAAATTGAACTGTTAAAAAAGGGCGGCACTGTGCCGGTTTCCTGTCAGTTACGCATGAATCAACAGCTGCTTCATTCCAAATACGTGCAATGCGAGGGACTGAAGTTTCAAGACGGTCAGCAGGACGTATTCAGCTTCATCTTCCATACGAGCCCGCCCCTTCTTCACCCGTCTTCCGCACCGCCTGCCGCTTCGCATTCTTTTTTCTCGCGTGTCGAGACCGCCATTTATCAAACAGAGTATGAGAGCGGACAGTTCTTCTTTTTTGCTCACGGCTTTTTACAAACCCACCCGTCTGAACTGGAACAGATTCAAAATCGTCCTTCTACCGTCCATGAACTCATTCATCCGGATGATCTGCCGAAGCTCGCTGATGCCAATGAACAGATCCTCGCGGGTGAACAGGTCCAATTGACGTATCGTTTTCTGATTGATCAAGAGTGGACCTGGTTGGATGAAATCCGAATGCCGTTACGGAATGAACAGGACACCGCCACAACCGGGCATCAAGGCATCGTGTCCGATATCACCGTCTTCAAGCAACAGGAAGAAACAATTCGGACACTCTCGTCGTTTGATCAAAAGACCGGACTGCCGAACCGGCTGTTGTTTTTGGAAGAGCTCGAACACCGGATTTTAAGACAATCCCCGTGCACCCTGATGGCACTCCATTTTAACCAGCTGGATCAAGTCAATGCGCACATCGGTTATACGATCGGGGACCAGTGGCTTTTAAAAACAACGGAACTGTTGCAAGACTATCTTCCGGACGCCTATTGTACCCGGATTTCCGGCGATCACTACGCTCTTCTCCTGACCGATCCGTTTGACGAATCCCATTTGAAGCTGCTCTGTCAGAAACTGCTTGCACTCAATGAGACACGGATTGCCATTGACGGCTATACGATTTCGCCTGACTTAAAGATCGGCATCAATCATTTTGACGGTACGGAAACGTCCGCTTCCGAGTTGATGCATGGCGCGAACCGGGCTTTGACACGGGCGACACTGAACAAACGACCGGGTTATGAGTTCTATACGTCACAGCTGAACCTTGAGATGTACCGCCGTCATCAGCTTGAAGTCAGTCTGAAGCAGTCGATTGAACGGGAAGAACTGTTCCTCGAATATCAGCCGAAAGTCGATATTTGGAACGGTCGTCTGTTGTCATTTGAAGCATTGATTCGTTGGGAGCATCCGGAATGGGGACGGATTCCGCCAAAAGATTTTATTCCCTTATCGGAAGAAAGCGACTGCTATCAGCCGATTGGCAACTGGGTCATCAAAACCGTCTGTTCCCTGCTGCAACAGCTCTTGCGCGACGACTTGCCGGTCGTTCCGATTTCCATTAACGTTTCTCCGAAACAGTTGTTGCACAGTGAGTTCGCCAAAACGATCATCGGAGCCTTGCAGCATCATCATGTCCCGTCTCGGCTGTTGAAGCTCGAGATTCCGGAACATGCCTTGTTGCACGACTCTGAGCTCGTAAAAGACACGTTACGACACCTGCATCAAGCCGGTGTTCAAATCATATTGGACAGTTACGGGAGCGGTGTTTCGTCGTTGACGAGTCTGTTTGATTATCCGTTGACCAGTCTGAAACTTGATCGTTCCTTTGCTGCCCGGCTCACAGAAGATCCGGCTGTCGGCTCCTTCATCAAAGGCATTACCTACTTTGCGAAAGAGCTGAATCTACTCGTCGTCGCCGAAGGGGTCGAGACACTGGAACAGCTCGATCGGTTTCGCGATCTGGAATGTCATGCGGTTCAGGGCTATTTGTTCAGCCGTCCGGTCCATGCCGACCAAATCGCTCCGCTGTTGACACAATCGACCCTTCAACCGATGGAAGCAATTCATCAGCCGCCGAAAAAACCGTTGCTGTCACTCCACGGGCACATTTCCATCACCCGTCTGAATGGAAAGGCTATTACGGTCGGTGCGTCATCTGTTTTGATCACGCGCAGTACGAACCGGTCTGTTCATTTTTATGCGTCGATCCGCTTGCCGATCAATCATCAAATCGAACTGTCCCTGCAACTGACGGATGTCGTGCATCCGAGAATTTTAATCGAGCCGCTCAGCCTGACCGAACTCGATAACGGCTTGTTCCATTATGCGGCGGATTATAAAGTCCGGGCACAGTCCGCACATGTCATCAAAGCTCTTGAACACTCCGAGCAATTGAAACTCGATGATGTCTTCCTGCTGTCTTAACTCATCTCAAAAAAAATGCGATGCCGCCTGATGAGGCGACACCGCATTTTTAACGTGTCTTAAGAATGTTTTTTGCTGAGGACAGCCGTTTGGGTCCGTTCAAGTACCGCGTTCGTGATGACGATCAGACCGGTAAACAGGAACAATGCTTCAAAACCGAAGTGACCGGCAATCTGACCACCCGCGAGTGGTCCGAGGAAATTCCCCATGAACTGGGCTGACTGATTGTACCCGAAAATCCGACCGGAAGCATTCGCCGGTGTATGTTTCCGGAGTAACGCCTGCACCGACGGCATCAAGGCCGCAGTCGCAAAGCCGATTCCCATCCGCAGGACAATCAATTGACTCGTATCCGTCACGAACGCTTGCGGAATCAAGAAGGCGGCGAACACCAGTAAGGCGAAGAACAAGACCCGTTCTGCCCCGATTTTATCCGATAACCGACCGAGCCGTTGCGCTGCAATCAATGCCGCGATTCCGGGTGCGGATGCAACGATACCGGACAGTAACGCCAAGCGTTCCGTACCGGGACTGAGTTCCCGGACGTACAACGATAAGATCGGACTGATCGATTGTGCCGCAAACTGAATCAAAAACGTCGTCAAGAAGAGACTTAAAATCAGCTCCGGATGACGTAATGACTGAATGATTTCTTTCGCTGACGCCATCTGCTTCGTTTGCAGAGGCACAAATTCTTCTTTGACGAAAAAATACGTGACGAGGAACGTTAGGAAGAGCGGAATGCTCGTAAAGAGAAAAACGGGTCGAAGCCCAATCATATCGGCAAGGAATCCTCCAATCAGAGGTCCAAGTAATCCACCGGCAATCCCACCGGTTGATAAGGTACCGAGCGCCCAGCCACTTTTCTCTTTCGGGGTTTGTGACGCGATCAAGGTGATGCCGGCAGAAATGAATCCGGAAACAGCTCCCATGACGAGTCGTAAAAACACAAGTTGATACACATCTTGAACGAAACTGATCAAGAACATGACGATCGACATACCGAGACTGGCACGCAGTAACATCAACTTCCGTCCTTTTTTATCCGCCAATCGTCCCCATATCGGTGAAACGATTGCCGCGACGAGGAACGTGGCTCCAAATGCTACACCCGACCAGGTCGTGATTTCCTGACGTCCATCGACGCCAAGTTCTTCAATGAATAAGGGCAAAAACGGTAAGACTAAACTTAAGGCGGCAGCGGTCAAAAAACTACCGATCCAAACAACAACTAAATTTCGTTTCCACAATGGCATTGTGGCATCACTTCCTTTTTAATGGTAATTCCGTTTCAATACAACAACTTCTAATATACACTTCACAAAGTGAAATGTCTAGGATTTGAATTGATTTGCTCCGTTTCTCCATGCCTTCCTCCGCACAAAAAGACGACAATCCACAATTAGATGTCGTCTGCAGTCATACCGATCAGATGATCGTTTATTTTCCTAAATTATCGAGCATGACACCCGTTCCGCGTGCCACACATAACATCGGATCTTCTGCGATCAAAACGGGAAGTCCGAGTTCTTTCGCGAGTAATTGATCAATACCGTCAAGCAAGGCTCCGCCGCCCGTCAGGATGATCCCACGGTCGATGATGTCCGCCGCAAGCTCAGGTGGCGTCTTTTCAAGCACTCGTTTCGTCGTTTCGACGATTTCCATTGCGGCTTCTCTCAACGCTTCATGCATCTCTTGTGAAGAAATCGTGATGTTGTCCGGGAGTCCCGTCACGAGATTACGACCACGAATGTCCATCTCTTCTTGACGTCCCTCGTTTGACACGGTTGCGACCGTCATTTTGACGTTTTGAGCGGTCCGTTCGCCGATGATCAATTTATGATTGTCTTTGATTGCCCGGATGATGTCTTGATCAAACCGGTCTCCCGCGACTTTGATCGTTTCTCCGCATACGATGTCTCCCATCGAGAGAACCGCGACGTCCGTCGTTCCGCCGCCGATATCGATTACCATGTGTCCGGCCGGCATCCAAATGTCCATGCCTGCTCCGACAGCCGCGACTTTCGGCTCGACTTCGAGGAATACGGTTTTAGCGCCTGATTTTTCACCGGCTTGACGAATCGCCTTCGCCTCGACTGTCGTGATGCTGGCTGGTGTACAGATCAGCATCCGGACGCTGCCGAACATACTCCGGACGTCGATTTTATCAATGAAATGACGCAGCATTGCTTCCGTCATCTCAAAGTCTGCAATGACACCATCACGTAACGGACGAATCGCGACGATGTTTCCCGGTGTCCGACCGACCATTTGATGTGCTTCCGTTCCGACCGCATGAATTTTCCCTGTTGCTTTATCGATGGCGACGACGGATGGTTCATCCAGTACGATGCCTTTTCCTTTTACGTGAATGACGACATTTGCCGTCCCCAAGTCAATTCCGATATCCTTTGTTAAAAACATCTCGTGTATCTCCTTTGTCCGCTGGCTTTTATTCCAAAATTTAGTACGTCGTTTGGACGTCTAACCCATTTATGTATACATACCTTTCAATTCTAGCACAGGGGAACAAAAAGAGACGACTTTCTTTTAAGAAAGTCGTCAAGAATGTATTGGAATGAAATGATAGCTTAAAGCTTCGTTGCTGCCGTCTCTTCGATGGCAACTGTTTCTTCCGTAATGCGCTCGACATCTGCGCCGAGTGCTTGTAATTTCAAGTGGAAATCGACATATCCACGATCGATGTGATGCAACGCACCGACACGTGTTTCGCCTTCTGCAATCAGACCAGCCGTGACGAGTGCTGCTCCTGAACGGAGATCCGTTGAAAGGACTTCTGCTCCTTGGAGTTGGACCCCGCCTGTGATGATCGATGAACGACCTTCGATCTTGATGTCAGCGTTCATACGACGGAATTCTTCGACATGCATGAAGCGGTTCTCAAAGACCGTTTCCGTGATGACGGATGTGCCTTCTGCTTTTAAGACCAACGCCATCATCTGTGCTTGAACGTCTGTCGGGAAACCAGGGTGCGGCATTGTCTTCACGTCGATTGCAACGAGTTTCTTTGGTCCGATGACACGAAGACCTTCTTCTGTATCCGAGATTTTAACACCCATCTCTTCCATTTTTGAAATCAATGGACGGAGGTGTTCACGTTCTGCTCCGATGACTTCAACGTCGCCTTCTGTGATCGCTGCTGCAATCATGAACGTACCGGCTTCAATCCGGTCCGGGATGACGTAGTGGTTGCCGCCGTGAAGCTTCTCGACACCTTCGACGCGAATCGTTTCTGTTCCCGCACCGCGGACTTTTGCGCCCATCGCGTTGAGGAAGTTGGCGAGGTCGACGATTTCCGGTTCTTTCGCGACGTTTTCGATGACAGTTGTGCCTTCAGCCAGTGTCGCAGCCATCATGATGTTTTCTGTTGCTCCGACTGACGGGAAGTCGAGGTAGATTTTAGCACCTTGGAGACGACCGTCGACGTGTGCTTCCACAAATCCGTTGCCGATGATTGTTTTCGCGCCCATCGCTTCGAATCCTTTTAAGTGAAGATCGATTGGACGGGAACCAATAGCACAACCACCCGGCATTGCGACACGCGCACGACCGAGACGTGCAAGGAGTGGTCCCATGACGAGAATCGACGCACGCATTTTACGAACGTATTCAAGTGGTGCTTCATCTTTTAAGTCTGCTTCTGCATTGACCGAGACAGTGTTTGCTTCGGCATCGAATGTGACTTCTGCGTTTAAGTTCCGCAAGACGTTATTAATCGTATAGACGTCTGCCAAACGTGGGACGTTTTGAAGGACCGATGTTCCTTCTGAAGCAAGCAATGTTGCGACCAATGTTTTTAAGACTGCGTTTTTTGCACCTTCGACCTTTACTGTTCCAGCTAATTTACGTCCGCCACGGACAACAATTTTTTCCATTACGCATACTCCTCTGCTTTCGTTTCTGTTCTATTATTTTAATTCGCGATTGGTGTGAATCATAGTTGAAGCCCAACGCATGATAGAAGAGAAACACCCTGTAGTTGATCTCTCATTCTGAATCCAACACGACTTTTCAGCTTGACGATGATGATGTTTCTTCATTATAAGAATACTATCCTGTTCCATACTAAATCAGATTGACGATTTAGGGTTTACAATGAAGTTACAAGTTCACCCGACTAAGAACTGGAGACGCTGCGCGAATCCGGAATAGTCGAGGAAAAAGCGGGCGACGAGTGAACCGAGCGCAACGGCCAGTAACACACGCAATACGACAGCTTGTGCCCCTCTAGGATGTTGCAGGAATTTTTCCCATTTCACCGGAAGGAGTGCCCACCAGGCAAAAATGATGGCCGTCAAATAGACGAGCATACTGATTAATGCACTTAAACCGATTGACGTCACTGCTCTTGCACCTCTTCTTTTTAGGTTTTTCCAACCTTACTATGATTTCATACAATGAATGATTGCGCAAACAAAAAGACACAAGATAATTTATTTTAGCGTATAAAATATATTATGGAAAGAGGATTATGGTAAATTTCGCATAATAAGATTAAAAAATGTGAGAAGAGGACACATATAATGTACTTTTACATTTTTGACCTATGTTAAACATGAATCTCCTGAATCCTGTGGGAAAACGGTTGTCTTCCTGTTAATCATTGACCTTCACTCAAAAAAACCCCGATTTCCATGACGGAAACCGGGGTTTTGACTTGGGTCAATCGCGACCGTACTCTTTTAGGTTGAGACGGTTGATTGCGCGTTTCAATGAAAGCTCAGCGCGTTTGAACTCAAGATCTGATAATTTCGTGTCCTGGAGGCGACGTTCTGCCCGGACTTTCGCAGCAGAGGCACGGTCATAATCGACCTTCTCCGCCGCTTCAGCCGTTTCAGCAAGAACCGTCACTGTATCCTGGCGCACTTCCATAAAGCCACCGCTGATAGCGATCAACGTGCGTCCGCCATCTTCGTGGCGCAACTTCAAGATGCTGATGTCGAGTGGTGTTACGAGCGGTACGTGGTGCGGGAGGACCCCGATTTCACCAGATATCGTTTTCGCAACGACCATACGGACATTGCCATCATACACTTCGCCATCCGGGGTGACGATATTGACATGAAGTGTGTTCATCTCAAGTCCCCCTTATGCTTTGTCACTTAGACAAGCGTCTTCGCTTTTTCAATCGCATCTTCGATCGGACCGACAAGACGGAATGCTTCTTCCGTCAAATCATCGTGTTTTCCGTCGAGGATTTCTTTGAAGCCGCGGATCGTGTCCTTAACTGGAACGTACGATCCTTTTTGTCCTGTGAACTGCTCAGCTACGTGGAAGTTCTGCGACAAGAAGAACTGGATACGACGCGCACGGTGTACAGTCAATTTGTCTTCTTCAGACAACTCGTCCATACCGAGGATCGCGATGATATCTTGAAGTTCTTTGTAACGCTGAAGTGTTTCCTGAACTTGACGCGCGATACCGTAGTGCTCTTCCCCGACGATTTCCGGTGAAAGGGCGCGTGATGTCGACGCAAGTGGATCCACGGCAGGATAGATCCCCATCTCAGAGAGACGGCGCTCAAGGTTCGTCGTTGCATCTAAGTGAGCAAACGTCGTCGCAGGAGCCGGGTCAGTATAATCATCGGCTGGTACATAAACCGCTTGGATCGATGTAACCGAACCTTTGTTTGTTGACGTGATACGCTCTTGAAGCATACCCATCTCTGTTGCAAGTGTCGGTTGGTAACCAACGGCAGACGGCATACGACCGAGAAGGGCCGATACCTCTGAACCTGCTTGTGTATAACGGAAGATGTTATCGACGAAGAGAAGAACGTCTTGTCCTTGCTCATCACGGAAGTATTCCGCCATTGTCAAACCAGTCAAGGCAACACGAAGACGTGCGCCCGGCGGCTCGTTCATCTGACCGAAGACCATCGCCGTTTGTTTGATAACGCCTGAATCCGTCATCTCATGGTACAAGTCATTACCTTCACGCGTCCGCTCACCAACACCTGCGAATACCGAGATACCGCTGTGCTCTTGGGCGATGTTGTTGATCAATTCCTGGATGAGGACGGTCTTACCTACACCGGCACCACCGAAGAGACCGATCTTACCACCCTTGATGTAAGGAGCGAGTAAGTCAACGACTTTAATTCCTGTTTCGAGGATTTCAACTTTTGTTGAAAGGTTATCAAACGTCGGTGCTTTTTTGTGGATCGGAAGACGTTCCACGCTTGCATCGAGTTCTTTTTCATCAATTGGGTTACCGAGTACGTTGAAGACGCGACCAAGCGTTGCTTCTCCGACAGGTACCGAGATTGGAGCACCAGTGTCCAGTACTTCCACTCCGCGGCGTACACCATCCGTAGAATCCATCGCAATGGTACGGACGACGTCGTCACCAAGGTGCAAGGCGACCTCAAGCGTCAAGTCGATAGCCACTTCTTCTACTGTTTGCGGCGTATATTGAATACGAAGCGCGTTGTAGATGTTCGGCAAGTGTCCGTCGAACTTAACGTCGATGACAGGTCCCATGACCGCGACGACGCGGCCTTTTAAACCGAGTTCGTTCATCGTGTTTCCTCCTAGCTATCATTACGCCGAGTGGCTTACTGCTGGGCAGCGGCTCCACTGACGATCTCTGTGATTTCTTGCGTGATTGCAGCTTGTCGAGCCCGGTTGTAGACGAGAGTCAATCGACCGATCAAGTCATCTGCGTTATCTGTCGCACTTTGCATTGCTGTCATACGTGACGCATGTTCTGCTACTTTCGCGTCAAGAAGCGCACCGAAAATCAAGCTCTCCGCATAACGCGGAAGGAGTTCAGAGAGGATTTGTTCCTCACTTGGCTCGTACTCATAAGTCGTCGAAGACGAAGCTTCGATTTCTCCGAGCGGGAGAAGGGTTTCGACTTTCACTTCCTGGCTGATGACAGACAAGAAATGGTTGTAGCACAGCTTGAGTTCGTCGATTTCGCCGAGCGTGAACGCACTCACTGTACGCTTCACGATTTCTGCGACATCGACATACGAAGGAGAATCGTTTAGTCCTGTGATCGCATCCGTGACCGTAATTCCGCGTGAACGGAAGAACTGGACACCGACTTTACCGACCACGAACAAGACGTAACTGTCCGTAGTATGCTTTTCTTTGATTTCCCGGTAGACTTCACGCAGCACGTTGGCGTTATATGCACCAGCTAAGCCGCGATCCGATGTGATGACGATATAGCCTGTCTTTTTGACAGGACGTTTTTCGAGCATCGGATGGCTAGCACCTGTCGTGCCATTCGCAATGGTTCCGAGCACCTCCTGCATTTTCAGCATGTAAGGCTGGAACTTCGCGCTATGTGCTTGAGCGCGGTTCAGTTTCGACGCCGAAACCATGTTCATCGCTTTCGTGATCTGTTTCGTACTTTTCGTCGAGTTGATCCGCGTTTGTATCTCGCGCAACGATGCCATTTCGATTCACCACCTTGTTAGTATCAAGAGCGTCCGACCGAGTCTAAGAGAAATCTCTTAGACCGTCGGTTGGAACGTTTTCTTAAATTCTGAGATTGCAGTAACGATTTCTTCGTCAGCTGGAAGGTTACCTGTTTTACGGATCTCGTCGCAAAGTTGTTTGCGGTTTTGATCGAGCCAAAGGTTGAGTTCCTTTTCAAAACGACGAATATCCGAAACAGCAACATCATCAAGGTGACCACGAGTCAAGGCATAGATGATGATGACTTGCTTGTCGACAGTCAACGGTTGGTTGAGATCCTGTTTCAGAACCTCTACTGTCCGCTCACCACGGTTAAGCTTCGATTGTGTCGCTTTATCAAGGTCAGATCCGAACTGTGAAAAGGCTTCTAACTCACGGTAAGAGGCGAGGTCAAGACGGAGCGTACCCGCTACCTTCTTCATCGCTTTTACTTGAGCCGAACCACCTACACGCGATACCGAGAGACCCGGGTTGATCGCTGGACGGACACCTGAGAAGAAGAGATCCGATTGAAGGAAGATTTGACCATCCGTGATCGAGATAACGTTTGTCGGGATGTAAGCCGAGATATCCGACGCTTGTGTCTCGATGAATGGAAGTGCTGTTAAGCTACCGCCACCAAGTCCGTCGTTCAATTTCGCTGCACGCTCAAGGAGACGTGAGTGAAGGTAGAAGACATCACCCGGGTAGGCTTCGCGGCCTGGTGGACGCTTCAGAAGAAGCGAAAGCTCACGGTATGCCGCTGCTTGTTTCGAAAGATCATCATAGATGACAAGAACGTGCTTGCCGAGATCCATGAAGTGTTCACCCATCGCTACACCAGCGAATGGTGCGAGGTAAAGAAGTGGCGCCGGCTGTGAAGCAGCTGCCGAAACGACGATCGTGTAATCAAGTGCACCGTTTTTACGGAGTGTTTCAACAACACCACGGACTGTTGATTCTTTTTGTCCGATTGCGACGTAGATACAGATCATGTTTTCTTCTTTTTGGTTGATGATCGTATCGATGGCGATCGACGTTTTACCCGTCTGACGGTCACCGATGATCAACTCACGTTGTCCACGACCGATTGGAACGAGGGCATCGATTGCCTTGATTCCCGTCTGAAGTGGTTCGTGAACCGATTTACGTGCCATAACACCAGAAGCTTTACGCTCGATTGGGTTATAGTGTTCTGTTTCGATTGGACCAAGACCATCGATCGGCATACCGAGCGGGTTGACGACACGTCCGAGGAGTGCGTCTCCTGTTGGTACTTCCATGATGCGCCCCGTACGGCGAACAGAGTCGCCTTCTTTGATTTCAAGGTAGTCACCAAGAATGATGATACCGACGTTGCCTTCTTCTAAGTTTTGCGCCAAGCCCATTGTGCCGTTAGCGAATTCTACGAGCTCTCCCGACATGACGTTGTCGAGTCCGTGTGCACGAGCGATACCATCACCGATTTGGATGACTGTACCTGTCTCGTTCACTTCCATCGTAGAACCGTACTGCGCGATACGCGCTTTAAGCAGGGCGCTGATTTCTTCAGCTCTAATGCTCATGCGTTTCACCCCTATTTTCTTACGCTTTTAACAGCTCACGCTCAAGTCGCGTTAGTTTCGTTTCGATCGTGCCGTCATATGTCGTGTAACCGATTTGAACACGAAGTCCACCGATTACATTCGTATCCACAACATTTTCTACTTCAAGCGTTTTACCTGATTTTTGGCCAAACGTTTCCTTCACGTTCGTGAGTTCTTCGTCCGACAGTTTGTATGCACTTGTGACGATTGCTGTCGCCACGTTACGGTATTCGTTCAACAACGCGATGAAATGCCCCGGCAATGCCAATACTTCCGATGCCCGGTCGTTTTCGACCATGACGAGGATCGTATTTAAGACAATCGTATTGAAGCCTGTGAAGCTCGTATGAAGGACTTGCTTCAGCTCTTCTGCAGAAATCGATGGGTTTTCTAACACCGATGCGAGCTCTGGTGTTGCGTGGAGCACTTCGCCGAGCGTTCGCACATCAGCTTCTGCTTGTTCGAGCACATGGTGTTCGAGTGCAAGATCGAAGAGCGCTTTTGCGTAGCGTCCCGCTACGTGGTCACGCATTAGTTCGTGCCCTTAGTGTCAGCAAGGAATTGGTCGACGAGTGCACGTTGTGCCGCTTCGTCTGTCGCCAGCTGTGTTTTCATGACGTGGCGTGCTGCAGCGATTGCTTGAAGAGCAACATCGTTCTTCAAAGCAGCTTGTGCTTCAGCGCGTTCGCGTTCGATCGCACGGCGGGCTTCTTCCTTACTCAATTCTGTTTCGACACGTGCCTGCTCCATCGCACGTGCTTGTTCTGCCTCAGCTTGACGGCGTGATGCTTCTAACAGGTCACGTGCTTCCGTACGTGCCTTGTTGAGTTCTGCTTGTTGTTGTTCTACGTAGACTTGAGCGTCTTTCCGGCTTTTTTCAGCCGAATTGATCTCGCTAGCCACATGCTCTTCCCGCGCTTTCATCATGTTGACGAGCGGGCCCCATGCGAATTTCTTCAAGAGGATGAGGAGCAAGAGGAAAACGACGATCGTGACGATCATGTTAGCAAGTAAGAGGTGACTACTTTCGCCGCCTGCTTCTGCCGCAAGATACGTGAGATTCATTCGATTACACTCCCCTCGTGGTTGGTCCTACTTCTAGTATCTACATAAGGGAGCCGTAGCCCCCATGACGGTTCACTCTAATGGAACGAATAACGCCCTATGTAGCTCAGTTCTTGATACGTAAAATACGGATTAAGAGTTGAGGAGAAGGAAACCGACCGCTACACCGATGATTGGAAGTGCCTCAACGAGACCGATACCGATGAACATTGTTTGACGAAGTTCGTTTTTGAGTTCTGGCTGACGTGCTTGTCCTAATACTGTACCGTTTACGATAAGACCGTTACCGATACCTGCGCCGAGTGCGCCGAGTCCGATGATGATCGCTGTTGCAATAAGTTCCATTATGAATTGCCTCCCTAGATTGTGTTCGAAATTTGGTCGTGCGGTTATCGGAAAAGCAGATGCTTTACCTTCGAATTAATGGTCGTGCGCTGCCTTATGCCCGATGTAAACCATCGTTAAGATAAGGAAGATATACGCTTGGATGGCTCCGATGAAGAGCGAGAATCCTTGCCAGATCAGCATTGGAATCGCTGACAGGATCACACCGACTGGTCCGAGGAATTGGAAATCGTTCGTTCCAGAGATGATACCGATCGAGAGAATGATACCAATCATGATCTCACCCGCGAAGATGTTACCGTAAAGACGAAGACCTAGTGTCAACGTGTTTGCGAATTCTTCGATGATGGTAATAATAAACATCGGCGTCATAAACGTTTTCGCATACGAGCCGAAGCCGCGCATTTTCACACCGTAATAATGGCTCATGACCACTACCATAGATGAAAGTGCCAGTGTCACGTACGGATCTGCAGTTGGTGAGTTGAACCAAATGTAGTGACCCGTTACAACGTTAAAGGGAAGACCCATTAAGTTGGACACGATGATGAATAGGAACAGTGTCATTCCGAAAGTTAGGAAGCGACCCCCTGTTTTCCAATCCATCGTGCTGCTGATGATTCCGCGAACGAACTCGAGGAACATCTCCATCACGTTTTGAGCACCGGTTGGCTTCATCACAAGACGTCGCGTACCGGCCACGGCAATCAGGAAAACGAGAGCAGCTGCAATCAGCACTGTGATCAAGTTTGTCCAGCTACCGTACAGAACGAAGTCGCCCCAGAGTGGGATTTCGTAAAGTGGCATTTCGTGGTTCATTTGACTATTCACCTCTTTTCCCGCTTAAGTTCGTGAGTAAAATACTCACAAAATTGTATGACGTGGCCGGCGAGAAGGCCTATTACCACCGCAGTTAATGACAATTCGGTCTCGTACTTCAAACCGATCATCACACAAAGTACCGCGACCGCCATGCGTGATACGGTCCCTCGAGACATCGGCTTGCGCCCACGTTCGATTACACGATACATTCGATCGACGCTTAATCGTTGCAGCGTCAGAATCATGAAGCTACCTGCCCCACCTAATGCCAGCCCATAAATCACTGGATCACTCGGATAACCGACAAGTAACAGGACGGCAAGGATTCCATAATAGAGTCCGAACCATCTTAAGTACGCACGATACAACGCATCTTGAAGGATGATGTTCATGTCTTGTCTCCTAACAAGTGCCTGATCATTGCGATCATGCAGAGAATGCCGATGAAAATCCCGATGAACACTGCAAACGTCGCCCCCATTTTTTGCCACCAGTCCTGCTGTTCCCCATAGTTCCCAACAAGAAAGCCGATGACGATCGGTGCGGCCAGTGCCGTCGAAATTTGCGAGGCCATAACCATACTCGTCGCGAGCCCTTTTTGGCGCACTAGAGACGACCCCCTTTTCCCAGTTGTGAGTTCTTTTTCTTTCCCACAATTTGCGGATTTTCATACTAGTCAAGAATACAATGAGAACCATTTCATAGTCAAATGAATTCACAATTAAAATGGACCGTCGAAACCATTGTATATCAACAATTGATAAGGTTTTCACAGAAGTATCCCGTGCCACTCTTTTCACGAAGATGTGAAGAAAATATGTAGTGCTATCAACGTTTATCGAGATGGTTCACTAGGTGAACAAAACCATTGAACAGTAACGTTATATCGTGTTTTGTAATGAGAAACAAGCCGCCTAAATTTGATTTGTGTCGATTTTGTGAAAAAACAATTTTTATTCACAATTGTAAACGCTTTCGTTTTGGGACAGAAAAACGCCTTTGACATCTGTTTGTAACAAAGACCGCAGGCGATTTCCAATTCATCTCGTGTGTGCCTTGTCACAGCCCAAAATGTCAGATCTGATTTCATCGTTTTGAGGTCATCCGGCAGTTGATTTTTTAACAAAAACCATACATTTCACCCGACTGTTTTGATTCTCACGCTTTTTTTTAGATGAGTTGCCCTATCGGTCGTCCGGTTAATTCGTTTCAACAATAACGTTTTCGGACGATTGTCGACAGACGGATCGTTATGGTAAAAAGAAGACAGAACATCAGAAGGAAGTGAAAAAATGGAAACAGAACGTTTTCGCGTCCGGTGCACCGACTGTTTTGGCTTATGCTGCACGGCACTCGCATTTTCCGCATCCAGCGACTTCGGACACGATAAGCCGGAAGCAACCCCATGCCGGAACCTCGATGCCGATTACCGGTGCAAGATTCATGACCGACTACGTCCAAGCGGCTATAAAGGGTGCACCGTTTATGATTGTTTCGGAGCCGGTCAACAGATTTCGCAAGTGACGTTCTCAGGCGTCTATGACGATTCAACGAAACCACTCATGTACACCCTCTATCCGAAGATGGTCCACCTTCAGGAAATGATGTGGTATCTCACCGACGGTATCCGACCGGAAACCCGTTCAATTCATGATGCCTTGGAAACAAAACTCCAGGAACTCAATGTGAAGACCGGGTTACCTCCGGCTGAACTTGCCACACTCGACGTCGACCATCTCCGCTCGACGATCCTGCCGCTCCTCGCGCAAATCGAAACACTTGTCCAAGCGCCGTACCGGAAAAAGCCACGGACACTTCCAAACGACTGGATTGGTAAAAACGTTTCCCGGCAGAATTTATCCGGTTGTAGCCTTCGGGGACGGTTTTTACTGGCAACGAATCTGTCGCACTGTCAATTACGCGGCGTCAATTTCCTCGGCGCCGACTTGCGTGATTGTAATCTGCGGGGCGCCGACCTGACGGATGCCCTGTTTTTAACGCAGGCCCAAATCAATGCCGCTCAAGGAGACGCCGGAACACGTCTTCCGGAACGATTGCTTCGACCGTCACACTGGTCGTAACGACACGCGAACCACCCGTTTCATGCACCTCTTGCCGGAGTGCGAGAAACGGGTAGTTTTTTGGTTCGGCTGTTCATACGACATTCAGTTATTTACCTGAAACGGTTCAAACGTCGCTTTGTGGTTAAAATGTTCTAAAATCGCCGCTGCAATTCGTTCCGAGGCATGACCGTCCCCATATGGGTTTGAAGCATGTGCCATCTCCGCATAGGCGACTTTATCGTCCAGCAGCTCGCTCGCGAGACGGTAGATTGTGTCTTCGTCCGTGCCCGCGAGTTTCAGTGTTCCTGCCGTCACGCCTTCCGGACGTTCCGTTGTATCGCGTAAGACGAGAACCGGAACACCAAGCGACGGCGCTTCTTCCTGGACACCGCCGGAATCAGTCAGAATCAGATGCGCCCGACTGGCGAAGTTATGGAAGTCGAAGACATCAAGCGGCGGAATCAAGGTGATCCGGTCGTGCCCTTTGAACACATCCTTGGCTGCTTCTTGGACAACCGGATTTAAATGGACGGGATAAACGATATGGATATCCGGGTAATCATCTGCAAGACGCCGGATCGCACGGAACATCTGATGCATTTTCACGCCCTGATTTTCACGCCGGTGCGCCGTCATTAAAACAAGACGTCTGTCTCCGACCGTCTCAAGCACAGGATGGACATAATCGGGTTGGACCGTCGTCTGTAAGGCATCAATCGCCGTATTGCCCGTGACGTAGACACCCGTCTTCCGGTTTTCTGACGCGAGGTTCGCTGCCGCCTGATCGGTTGGTGCGAAATGCAGGTCAGCCAAGGTCGACGTCAACTGCCGGTTCACTTCTTCCGGGAACGGTGAATATTTATCGTATGTACGGAGTCCGGCTTCGACGTGCCCGACTTTGATTTGATTGTAATAAGCGGCAAGGCTTCCGACGAACGTCGTCGTCGTATCGCCGTGGACTAACACAAGATCGGGCTGGACTTCTTTCATGACCGCATCCAATCCTTCGAGACCACGCGTCGTGATATCGACTAACGTTTGGCGGGGCTTCATGATATTCAAATCGTGATCGGGTGTAATCTCAAACAGCTCTAATACTTGATCAAGCATTTCCCGGTGTTGCGCCGTGATCGTGACATGAACATCAAACGCAGGATTTTGTTTTAAGACGTTGACGAGTGGTGCCATCTTGATCGCTTCCGGTCGTGTGCCGAAAATCGGCATGACTTTAATGGGCATACAAGTTTCCTCCTTTTTACTTCTTTTCTTAATTAAAACATATTCCCTGTCGGACGCGCAGTTCCCGCCCGTCTTCACTGAAAATGAAAAAAAGACGCTCCCTTCACAGGCAGCGTCTCTCAGTCGATCGATTACTTTGTACCAAACAGACGGTCACCCGCATCCCCGAGTCCAGGAACGATGTAACCATGGTCATTCAATTTCTCATCCAGTGCCGCGAGATAAATATCGACATCCGGGTGTTCTTCCTGAATCCGTTTGACGCCTTCCGGTGCTGCACAGAGGCAAGCGAGCTTAATGCTTTGTGCACCCTGTTTTTTCAAAGAGGAGATTGCGTCGGCAGCAGAACCGCCTGTCGCAAGCATTGGATCGACGACGACGAAATCACGTTCTGCGACGTCTGTCGGTAATTTGAGATAGTATTCTGTCGGCTCAAGTGTCTCCGGATCACGGTAAAGACCGATATGTCCGACTTTGACGTTCGGCATCATGCGAAGCATGCCGTCGACCATGCCAAGACCGGCACGAAGAATCGGAACGATCCCCAGTTTCTTGCCGTCGATCATCTTTTGCGTCGTTTTCGTGACCGGTGTCTCGATTTCAACGTCCGTCAGTGGAAGGTCGCGCGTGAGTTCATATGCCATCAATGAAGCCACTTCGTCGACAAGCTCCCGGAATTGTTTCGTTCCTGTTTCGACTTTACGCATGATCGTCATCTTGTGCTGAATCAATGGGTGATCAAATACATGTACTTTACTCATTGTTTTGCATCTCCTCTCCATTCTCTTTTCGCATTGTACTCTAAAAGACGACTGCTTGGGAACTGTTTTCTGTGAATCAGTCCCCAAGTGTACTTTTTCCTTCTAAAATCGCTTTTGCGGCATACGACCATTCATTGTCCGGTTGTTTGGCCAATTCTTGCAGTGTCGCTTTGTAGTTTCCGACTTTATTTTTTTGTTCATATACGGCCTGCATCCACAACACGTCACTCATGTAACCGGAATCCGGAAAATCGTTCCGGTAGGCGACATAATCACTTTGTTTCGTCTCTTTCAGCTTGCCGGCTGCAATCAGTTTATAGAAACGTGCCATACCGGACGTTTCCTTGTTCGTCAGGACATTTCCCGTCAATAATTGATTGGCTGCTTTATAGTCTTTTGACTGAACGGAAGAGACCGCTTGTTCGAGTGCCTGTTTCGGATCTTTTGTCGTTGTTTCCGACTCTTTTGGTTCCTCCGCCTTCGGTTCCTCCGCTTTTGGCGCATCCGGCTGCTCTTTCTTCTTTTCAGATGCCGTCAGCTTTGCGTTTTTCTCTTTCAATTGTTCGACTTCTTTTTCCAACGCAGCGAGCTTCTGCTCGACATTTACCTGTTCCGTCGGCTGTTTCGTCGCTGCTTCTTCCGAAAAATCGATTTGCGTGACGCCGAGGAGGACAATCCCCGCCACCACGATTCCACCCAGCCAAACCGGATTGAGCTGAAGCGTTTTTTTCCATGTCTTGAGTTGCGGATGATTTTTTAATGCCGGCGGGAACGTCGAAAGGCGTTTTCGAGCCAATCGTTTTCCTCCGACTTTTCCGGCGATTGCCAGACGGTAACGGTAAAGTTCAGCCGGCAACGGGACGTTTTTCCATTGTAAAAATCGTGTATCGGCTTGCTCATAAAAACCGGCTTCTTCCATGATGACGATTGTTTTAAAGTCTTCGGCCAACCGCTTGTAATCACGCTTCGACAAACTTTTATCTTCCAACCACTTGGCGATCTGTGCCGTATTGACCACTTGGAGTTCAGACTGAATAAATTTAGAAAAATTCATGGTTCCTGCCACCTCATCGTATTCGTATACTGACTAGTATACCAAAAAAAATGCCCTGCTCAGTTTGTTTAAACATGAAAACAAACCAAGCAGGACATCCACTCTTCTTTTTATTCGAGCACCCGACCGTCTTCCATCCGTAAGATCCGGTCACAATATGTCAGCATCCGTTCGTCATGCGTAATGACAAGAACCGTTTTTCCATGTTCGTGCGCCTGCTGTTGCAACAGTTGCATGACGAGCTGGGCATTTTCATAATCGAGACTCGCCGTCGGTTCGTCCGCCAAGACGAGACGCGGATCATTCACGAGCGCGCGGGCAATCGCGACACGTTGCCGCTCCCCGCCGGATAAGGCATGCGGCAAATGGTTCCGTCTGTCCCGTAATCCAAACACGTCCAGTTGTGCTGCCGTATCAATCGTCCGTCCGGCTTCTTCCGCGACGAGTTCGAGTTGTTCCGCCGCCGTCAAAAAAGGCACGAGGTGCGATTCCTGAAAGATGAAGCCGATTTCTTCGAGCCGCATCCGGCGTCGTCCTTCATCGGACGAATCCACGACCGGACGCCCGTCAAACTGAATCATTCCGTCAGAGGGACTTTGTAACAAGCCGAGTAATTGCAATAAGGTACTTTTCCCGCTGCCGCTCGGTCCGACAAGCGCAATCAATTCCCCTGTCTTCGCCTCAAACGAAACATCCTGTAAAATCCGCATCTCACCATACGTTTGTTCGACATGTGTCAGTTTAATCATCCTGTCAGTCCTCCCATCGCCTCTGCCGGCTCCAATTTTCTTAAGGCTCGTAACGGAATCAATCCGCCGATCAAGGCCGTTACGATGATCAAGCCGCCGTATCCGAAACCGGTCACCCATTCAAAGCGGAACGGTAAGTCACCCGGCAGCAATTGACTGATGGTCCACGTGACAAGCAGACTGATCAAAAACGAGGCTGCGGTCAAGACGAACACCTGCAGGACAAGTCCTTTCCCGATTGTTCGTGTCCGGATACCGATTGCTTTTAAAATCCCGAGTTGCTTCATCTTCTGCATCGTTAAGATATAGAAGAACGCCGTTAAGATTAAAGAACCGATCAACACAAGGGCGATCCGCATCATCTGAAACGAGTTTTGTTCCGCGGCATACCCCGGAACTTGTTCGACCACTTGTTTTTTCGTATACGTCGCAAGATCCGTCTGAATGGAATCGCGACTGAGGAAAGCCGAGACATAGTTCGTTTTCATCTTGTCCTGCCACATGTCCCATGTCTCAAGCGTCGTCCATAAAACCGGTGCATGGCTGTATCGGCCGTCGCTGACGGTCCCGACGATTTCAAACGTCGTCTTTGTCCGGAAGTCCGTAATCGTATCACCGATCTTCGTTCCGGTTTGTTTGGCATATTCAGTATCCACGAGTACTTGACCCGGCTGTAAATCCGCCAGTTTACGTGGACCGTAGACCGTGTCTGCCGGGGAGGCGAACACCGTCACATCGTCTTTTGTTCCATTCTTTTTCTCAAGCACCATACTTTGGACACCCAGTGCTTCCGTCCCGTCCGGCTGATCCGTCGACTTTAAAAATGAACGTGTCAGCTGCCCTTCCGCATCTTGACTCAGTGCCACTTGCTCGACCGGTAAGTTCCGGACGACCGCTCCATTATCGTATGCCAATCCGTCTGCCAAACCGGAAATCATTAAAATCAACAGCACAATCAACGTCGTCACGACTGCCATCAAGGCAAACCGCCGTTTCATCCGAATCAATTCCCGCCATCCCATCTTCATTCCTGATCCCTCCTGTTTCTTTCGCTACAGGATCATCGTACGGTCTGAAGATGAACGGAACATGAACAAACCTAACGGACGTGTGGAAACGTCAAAATAAACGTCGTTCCGACTCCGAGTTGAGACTCGATTCGAACCGTTCCGTGAAGCTGATGGACGGTTTCCTGAACAATTGCCAGACCGAGTCCCGTTCCGGTTGCGCCGCGCGAGGCATCGCCTTGATAAAAACGTTCAAATGCCTGCTCCATCATATCAGGTGTCATGCCAGGTCCTTGATCTTGAATCAAGACGGTCACCGTTTTTTCGTTCGTCTCCGCTTGAATCGAAATCATTTCTCCATCAGTCGAGACATGAAGCGCATTACGGATCAAATTGTGGAAGATGTGCTCAAGAGCCATCTCATTCGCAAGAATCATCGTCTGATCGGGAATGTTCAAGGCAACCGCCACTCCGCGTTCATCCAACTGATAACGAAGCGTCTGCAACGTCGCTTCCACCGCTTGACCGAGATCGACCGGCAGACGTGTCATCCGGCTTCCTTCATCCAACCGCGCCAGTACAAGCAATTGCCGGGTCAATTCTGCCATTCGCGTCGCCTCTTGACCAATCGTCGCCAGCTTCACTTGATCGGCCGGTTGCGCCGTTCGTTCAAGTTGCCGTGCATATCCCTGAATGGTCGTCAGCGGTGACTGAAATTCGTGCGAGACGTTCGCGACAAATGTTTTTCGTTCCGCGTCCGATTGGGCGACCGCTTGTGCCATCTCGTCAAAGCGGCGGGACAATTCCCCGATTTCGTCTTGTCCGGTCGTCGCGACGGTCACGGTATAATCGCCGGCCGTCATCTGTTCGGTCGCCTGCGTCAATCGTTTGATCGGACGGACGAGGTACCGGATTGAAAAGACGAGCAACAGGAAACTGATCAAGACGAGTAAGACGAGAAAGGCGCCGACGAACAGATGCAGTTCACGAATCTGCCGGCTCAAATCCGGCCGGACGAAGACAGCATCCGTTCCGCTATCCGTCTCTAAGGACGCACCGTACGTATTGATGACTTCGTTGTCAAACAGACCGAGCAGGAACAAGTGGAATGGATAGTCCCGCATTCCTTGGTAGACTTGACCATTCCGGACAGACTGAATGACCCCGGGTGCCAGCGACTCGTCACGGAAGGCATTGCCGTACCGCTTCACCTGTCCGGATTCCGGGACGACGTACAGCTGAAAACCGGTTGCGCTGAGCATCTCGTAAAACGAATCGACCCGTCGGTCCCCGTGCCGTTCGTAATAGGCAAACGATGTCTCAACCGCTTCTTCGACCTTTTGGCTGTAGGAGGCTTGCAGCACGGTGTAGTACAAGATATTGCTGATCAGCAAGGCAATGAACGCGGATCCCAGCAAAACAAGACAGACCAATCCGACAATCTTCGTATACAACGACTTCATATCCGGACCTCCAACCGGTACCCGTGTCCCCGGACCGTTTGAATCGTCAGCGCTTCCGTATTTTGTAACCGACTCCGCAACCGTTTAATGTGCACATCAATCGTCCGGTCATCCCCCATAAAATCAAGCCCCCAGACGTGTTCAATCAATTCTTCACGACTGAAGACCCGTCCCGGAAAACCGGCCAGTTGATGTAATAATTCGAACTCGCGCCGGGGAATCGACAGACGGGTCGCTCCAATCGTCAGCTGTTGGCTCTGTTTGTCGATCGTGACATCTCCAAACCGAATGATCGGGATGACGGCTTTTTGATAACGCCGGGCGACGGCATGAAGCCGAAAGATCAATTCTTCCGGATTAAACGGTTTCGTGATGTAATCATCTGCCCCTGCCGTAAACCCGTCCCGTTTATCCGTCAATTCCCCCAGTGCCGTCAGCATTAAAATTGGAATTTCCTGACGGCTGCGCAAATCTGCACAGAGCTGTAATCCACTGCGTCCCGGCACCATCACATCGAGGACGGCCGCTTCGAATACGTGTTCCTCCAACCAACGGGCAGCCTCATTTCCATCCGCCGTCGCCTGAACATGATGACCGTCGGCTTCGAGTGTCTCGCGGACGAGACGCTGGATGTTCAAGTCGTCTTCCACTACTAAGATGTTCATGTTTCCGTCCCCTTTCCCTTTGAATCGTCATCAGAAAAACCACCCCCTCCTTCCCGTCAATCGAAAAGGTGGAGGTGGTCATCGTCCATCCGAAACTTAACCGCGTTCCGGGTAAAGCGGGAAACGACCTGTCAATGCCACGACTTGCTTGTGGGCACTTGTCAGCGTTTCATTGTCTTCCGGGTTTTTCAGCACAAGTTCAATCAATTCCGCGATTTGTTTCATCTCCGCTTCCTTGAATCCGCGTGATGTCATCGCCGCTGTTCCGATTCGGATCCCACTTGTGACGAACGGACTCGCCGGGTCAAATGGAATCGTATTTTTGTTGACCGTGATGCCGGCTTCGTCGAGTGCATGTTCCGCCAATTTCCCTGTGATTCCGAGTGGTTGCAGGTCGACAAGCAGGAGGTGGTTGTCGGTACCGCCTGAGACGATCCGCAGTCCACGTGCCGTCAACTCTTCCCCGAGCACCTTCGCGTTCGTGACGACTTGACCGATGTAGTCTTTGAAGTCAGGCGCGAGGGCTTCGGCAAACGCCACGGCTTTCGCTGCGATGACGTGCATGAGTGGTCCACCTTGAATGCCCGGGAAAATCGATTTATCGATGGCTTTCGCATGTTCTTCTTTACAGAGGATCATCCCGCCGCGTGGTCCGCGTAACGTTTTATGCGTCGTTGTCGTGACGAAGTGTGCGTGCTCGACCGGGTTCGGATGAAGACCTGCCGCGACGAGTCCCGCGATGTGTGCCATATCGACCATCAAGTAAGCACCGACACTGTCCGCGATTTCACGGAATCGTTTAAAGTCAATGACGCGCGGATAAGCCGATGCTCCCGCAACGATCAATTTCGGTTTGTGTTCTTCTGCAAGCTTCGCGACGACATCGTAATCGATCATCTCTGTTTCTGGATCGACACCGTACTCGACGAAGTTGTATTGGACACCGGAGAAATTCACAGGACTGCCGTGCGTCAGATGACCGCCGTGAGACAAGTTCATCCCGAGGACCGTATCGCCTTGATCGAGGATCGTGAAATACACGGCCATGTTCGCCTGTGCACCCGAGTGCGGCTGGACGTTGACATGTTCTGCACCGAAGATGGCTTTTGCCCGGTCACGTGCAAGATTTTCCGCTAAATCCACGAACTCACACCCGCCGTAGTAGCGGCGGCCCGGATAACCTTCTGCGTACTTGTTCGTCAATACGCTGCCTTGTGCTTCCATGACAGCTTGCGAGACAAAGTTTTCTGATGCAATCAACTCGATATTGTCGCGTTGACGTCCAAGCTCCTTGCGCATGGCCGAAAAGAGTTCCTCGTCTTGCTGTTTCAGATACGTAAGCGGTGTTTGTTCCATCTGAATTCCCCCATTCATTTCGATAAACCTATCTTAACACGAATAATTGATTGCTTGCACCCTCTAAAAATCCATCAAAAAAGCAAGGGGAATGAAACCCCTTGCGCACATCATTCGTATTTAGCGCGAGCGCCACCAATTAACTTCGGTCGTGTAACGGCAGCCGTCACATGTGCTTCTCCGATTTCCTTGTGCGGCAGACGGACCGGAATTGCCACATGCTTCAAATGCATGCCGATGAACGTGTCCCCGATGTCGATTCCCGCATCAGCTTGAATCGCCTCGACGACGACCGGTGCCGAAAAACGTTGATAGGCCGCACTCGCCATCGAACCGCCCGCTTCCGGAACCGGCACGACCGTGACGGCTTCAAGACCAAGCCGTTCGACGATTTGCCGTTCGAGCGTCAACGCACGGTTGATATGCTCACAGCCTTGAAAGGCCAAATCGACCTGATGTGAACGACGGAACGTATCAAAGACATCAAACAAAGCATCAGCGACATCCGGTGAACCCGCCTTGCCGATTTGTTTACCAATGACTTCACTTGTCGAACACCCGATGACGAGCAGTTTCCCCTTTAACGGAAAACGTTCGTTCAGTTCTGTCAGGCAAGCTTCGAGATCTTGTTTGATTTGTTCCAACTCCATTTACTTCACCTCATAATCCGAAATTTTGCAGACGCGGTTTTCGTGACGTCCGCCTTCGAACTCCGTTTCCAACCAGATTTGTGCGATATCGCGTGCAAGACCCGGTCCGATGACACGCTCGCCCATCGTCAAGATGTTCGAGTTGTTGTGCTGACGTGTCGCTTTCGCACTGAACGTATCATGGACGAGTGCTGCCCGGATGCCTTTGACTTTGTTCGCAGCGATCCCGATCCCGATGCCTGTTCCGCAAATCAAGATGCCGCGGTCGAATTCACCGTTCGCGACAGCTTCCGCAACCGGAATCGCGACGTCCGGGTAATCGATGGATTCGGACGAATACGTGCCGAAGTCGGTATACTCCATTCCGAGTTCCTGCAAGAGTTCCGTCAGTTCCGCCTTTAACTTAAAACCACCATGGTCTGCTCCAATTGCTACTTTCATCGTTACGATTCCCCCGTTTGTTTAGGTTGTTTTTTCGGAAGTTTCCGGTTATCCGGTGCTTTTCTTCCGTTTCCGTTCTGCGTCAATTTTAACACAAGACGGTTGACGAGGGGTTCGAGTTCATTCCGGACCTGCCGGTAAACGTTCATCGATCCGCCGTACGGATCGTTGATGTCGCGTTCAAGACCGGTCACATATTCGTACAGCGTAAACGTCCGGTCTTTCAGTTCCGGGTACCGTTCGCCGACTTCTTGTTTATGACTGCGCGTCATCGTCAAGATGATGTCTGACCAACGCCCGAGGACGTCGTCAAATACTTGCGTATAGTGCTCAAGTTCAATCCCGCGCTCGCGTAAGACTTGCAACGCATTTTCGGAAGCGTCGAATCCCTGCATCGAACGGAGACCGGCGGAGCGGACATCAAATTCTTGATCGGCCACTTTTGAGCGTAATAATGCCATCGCCATCGGACTGCGGCATGTGTTTCCTGTACAGATAAACAATACACGACGTGTGCTCATCTCAGTATCCTCCTTCTTTACGGGCGAATGATCCGACCACCTGCTGCCTTGTGGAGCCGATTTCGGACTGCCAGCCCAACCCCTTCTTCTGATATATCCCGTACAAAAATCTGATCTACCGTCGTTTGGTCAAATCGCCGTAAACAATCGTAAAGACGCTGCGCGGCTGTTTCGATCGTCGTTCCGAGGAAACAGCGGACATCGGCTTCGATGTCTTCTCCGTCAAAGAGAATGACGCCTGTCTTTTGTCCGGTTTGGCGGGCCTCATCGATGACGTGTTGCAGGAATGAGAGGTCACCCGCTACAACGGATAAAGTTGCTTCCGGTGCGTAGTGTGTATACTTCATGCCTGGTGCCTTCGGTGTCTCGTTCTTCATCGATAAGGCGGGATCAAGTGCCACGTCTCCGATCACGGTTTGGATCTGTTCCCGTGTCACGCCACCCGGTCGCAAAATCACCGGCGGGTTCGTGGTACAGTCAATGACCGTCGATTCGACACCGATTCCGGTCTCCCCTCCGTCGACGATTGCGGCGATGCGGCCCGAGAGGTCATGTGCAACGTGCGCAGATGACGTCGGTGAGGGTTTTCCGGATCGGTTGGCACTTGGTGCGGCAAGACCCAGTCCGGTCGCTTCGATCAACTGAAGCGCCAATGAATGGTCCGGCATCCGTAATCCGATCGTATCCAGTCCTGCGGTGACGAGTGAAGAGGCGCGTCCGTTCGATTGCAGGATAATCGTCAAGGCACCGGGCCAAAACGCATCCATTAACCGGGTTGCGACCTCCGGAATATGAGTGACGAACTGCTTTGCCTGTTCGACGGACGCGACATGGACAATCAACGGATTGTCGGAAGGCCGGCCCTTCGCGGCGAAAATTCGCCGAACGGCCGTCTCACTCGTCGCATCTCCCGCAAGACCGTAAACCGTCTCCGTCGGAATTGCGACGACTTCACCTTCTTGTAATAGTCGTACCGCTTCATTTAATGTCTGATGTTGAATCATTTCCGTCTTCACTCTGGACAATCCTTTCGTTCCGCATACACGATACGGTCTTTACCGTTTATATCTTTTAAAATACCCGTTTCTACCGTTGGATAACGTTTTTTTAACATCATTTGCACTTCTTGCCCTTGATTGTGTCCAATTTCAAACGCAATCAGGCGAAAATCATCGCGTAAAATCCGACGGCTGTCTTCAATCAGGCGGCGATAGAACACTAATCCGTCTTTTCCACCAAATAGCGCGAGGTGGGGTTCATGGTCAAAGACGACATCACTGAGCAACTCATCTTCTTCAATATAGGGCGGGTTCGAGATCAACACCCGAACGGAATCATCCGCGAGCGGTGCGAGCAAATCCCCTTCCAAAAACGTCACGTCGCCGCCAAGCATCCGGTGATTTTCTTTTGCGACCGCAATCGCATCCGCTGAGATATCAACTGTCGTGACCGGTTGCCCAAGTTCAAGCGCGAGCGTCAGACAAATCGCACCGCTGCCGGTCCCGATATCGACGATTTCACCGGATTGGAACGTTTCTCCCTGCAGACGTCCTGTCACGAACTCAATTAACTCTTCCGTCTCCGGCCGCGGAATCAGAACGGCGGGTGAGACACGGAAATCACGTCCGTAAAAGGGCTGATAGCCGATCAAATGTTGCACTGGAACCCCGTTTAAATGAGCTAATAAATATTCACTGAACAACAGGTCCTGTTCCGGTTCGAGATCGTCCGATAAGCGGATCAATAATCCGGTCCGGTCGACCTGTAAAACATGCATAAGTAACCATTCGGCACTCGAGGCCTCGCGTCCTGCCGTCACGAGCATCGTTTGTGCTTGATTGAGACGTTTTGCGATCCGCATCAGTTCGCCGCCTCCGATGCCCGGGCCTGATACTCCATGACGAGTGTATCGATGACTTCATCCATCTCGCCTTGGAGAATCCGGTCAAGCTTTTGGATCGTCAAACCGATCCGGTGATCCGTCACGCGGTTCTGTGCAAAGTTATACGTCCGAATTCGCTCGGACCGGTCGCCCGTTCCGACCGCTGATTTTCGTTTTTCATCGTACTCGGCCTGTTGCTCGCGCTGAATCTTGTCGTAAACACGAGCCCGCAAGACCTTCATTGCTTTTTCTTTATTTTTAATCTGTGACTTTTCATCCTGACAGCTGGCGACGATTCCCGTCGGCACGTGTGTGACCCGGACTGCCGACTGAGTCGTGTTGACCGACTGTCCGCCCGGTCCGCTTGAAGTGAACGTATCGACGCGGACGTCCTTATCGTGAATCTCGACTTCGACATCTTCTGCTTCCGGCAGAACGGCAACAGTCGCGGTCGACGTATGAATCCGTCCGCCCGACTCGGTTGACGGAACACGTTGCACCCGGTGCGCCCCATTTTCGTATTTCAATTTCGAATAGGCCCCGCTGCCTTTGACGATGAAGATGATTTCCTTGTATCCGCCAAGCTCGGTATAACTGGCATCGATGATCTCAATCTTCCAGTTTTGTTTCTCGGCGAACTTGGAGTACATCTTAAAGAGATCACCAGCAAATAAAGCCGCTTCGTCGCCGCCTGCTGCGCCGCGGATTTCGACGATGACGTTTTTATCATCGTTCGGATCTTTTGGTAAGAGAAGAGCTTTCAGCTTCGTCTCGAGGTCCTTGATTTCCGGCTCGAGGATAGCAATCTCTTCTTTCGCCAGATCGCGCATCTCCGGGTCTGTCAACATGTGACGCGCCTCTTGGTACGCCTCCATCTTGTCACGGTAAACACGGTAGACCTCAACGGTCGGTGCGAGTTGTGACTGCTCCTTTGACACCTCACGCAATTGATTTGTATCTTTAATGATGGCTGGGTCTGCCAACAGGTCGTTCAACTTTTCATATCGGTCCTCTAACGCACTCAATCGATCTAACATTCTCGGTCATCCTTCCTGATGATTCTTCTGTCGTCAGTATAGCAAATATTCCAGCCTTTACGAAACGACCGATGATGTGTAACAGAAGCAGAGAACACTTCAACGTTCGAGAAAGGTCACATGCCTTTCCATTCGACGATCCTGATGCCTTCAGAAGCAATCGGAACTTCAAAGTAATCTGTGACTTGAAGAAATATCGCTTCCGTATCAAAAGCGGCTCGTTCCGGTTGTTCCTGACGCCGCTGAGCAATTTGACGCAAACACTGCTCATTCGTCCGATTCAAGAATATCAATTGATGGCGGGCATCGATTTCTGATATCAGGTCCAAAAAACATTTCCGCTGTTTTTTCGTATTCGCTGGAAAATCCATCACGACATCAACGCCAACAGCCAGAAGGTGTTGGACATGTTGTTTCACAAGTGGTCTCATCTGCGCTGCATGTTCGAGATAGTCGTCAAACGTTTTAATTTGATCCGGATACAGTGCGTTTAGCCATTCATCTTCTGATAGAAGAACGGCCCGTTGTTCTTCGGCAATCTGTTTGGCGGCAGTCGATTTTCCTGCACCCATTTTTCCGCAGAAAAAATAAAGTGTTCCCGTTGATTTCATCTTTTTTCCTCCGATCACGTTTCCTTCATTTTACCGGAATGAAACGAGTACGTACTGGCGAATATGCCCTGTATTGACTTCCTGACAGGTTTTTCCTATAATTAGTGTACTAATTGAATTAATACACTTAAGGAGGTAAGCGAATGTTTACGGTTGACCCCAAAAGTTCACTGCCGATTTATGAGCAGCTGGTCGCCCAAATCATCCGTGCAATTGCCCGCGGCTTGCTTCGGTCCGGTGAACAGATGCCGTCTGTTCGGGAACTGGCGAGCACGTTGCTCGTCAATCCGAATACGGTGTCCCGTGCCTATCAGGAACTCGAAAGCCGGAACTTCATCGTCACGATGCGCGGCAAAGGCTCGTTCATTTCCGACCTGCCCATTGAACACGTCAAACAGGCTGCAATCCTGCCGCATGTGCAGACACTTTGTACCGTAGCGAACGAACTATCGATCTCGAATGCAGATCTCTATCAACTACTTATCCAAACAAGGGAGGATTCCTCATGTTGACCGTGTCTCACCTGACCAAACAGATTGATTCCAAAATGATTTATGAAAATGCATCGTTCACACTACCCGCCGGAACGATTACAGCATTGATCGGACGAAACGGCGCCGGGAAGACAACCTTACTGAAGACACTCGTCGGAGCGCTCGAGCCGTCCCGCGGAAAAGTCGAATGGAACCAGGAGTCGATCCACCACGTTCCGGCAGCACGGCAACATCTGTTTTTAGTACCGGATTCTGTCGGAATCTACCGTCAGATGACACTTGGTGAATTGATTGGCTTTTACGATGCGTTTTATCCGAATTTTGAACGGACCTTTATCGAAAATTATTGCCGGTCATCGAATCTCGATCGCGGACGCCGGGTCACCTCTCTCTCAAAAGGTCAGGCCCAACTGTTTTTACTTCAACTCGCTTTCGCGACGAACGCGCCTGTCCTGTTGCTCGACGAACCAACGGACGGACTCGATCGGATCAACAAACGGGATTACTTAAAACAACTGGTCACGTTGCTCGCAGAACGCCAAACAGCCGTCTTAATCGCTTCCCACCAATTAGAAGAGCTCGATTCGCTTGCCGATCGGGTCATGACGATCGAACAACACCTCGTCAAAGAACCGAAGGCACTGGAAGATGCGAAATCGAGTATGCAAAAATGGCAGCTTGCCTACGAAACGGTTCCGGATTTCCAACATCATGATGTCCATGTCTTGTCCCGGACGGGTCGGGTCGTGACGCTGATTGTCCGCTCGGAAGCCGGAGCCATGTACGTCGATCAGACAAATCCGTTACTAAAAGACGCGTTACCGGTTCAACTCGAAGATTATTTTTTAGGAACGTTTGGAGGCGATCATCATGTATAAACAACTGATTCGGTATCATATCAAACAAGGCATCTGGCCACTCGCCTCACTTTTCCTGCTCGCCGTCTTCAGTTACGGATTCGGCAGTTATACGGTCATCGATAATTTTGATGATTATCTCGGCGTACAGGCTGACTTGATCGAGCCTGTTCTCGTCAGTCCGAGTTTTGCCGGGTTCGGTGCGATTTTAATCGCTGTCTTCGCGATCTTGATGCTCGGACAAGAACGCGGAAGCGGCCGCAGTCTGATGCTCCATGCTCTGCCGATCAATAAAAAGGCATTGTACTGGATCAAATGGGGGATCGGCGTTGTTGTTTTGCTTGTCTTTCCGATCATTGGCTTTTTCGTCAGCTGGTTACTCCTGCAAGGCATCGGTGGCATCAATCCGTTTGATTACTTATCGGGAGCAGACATGTTCATCGATTTCCTGACGTACTTCTTATTTGACGTTGCAATCTTTAGTATTTTCCTGTTTGCCGGTACGATTGCCGGTGACGTCATCGGTCAACTGCTGCTCGGTTTATTTTTCCTGTTTTTAAATTACTTAACGTTTTTCTCCATTTTGTCTGTATCGACGATCGGACTGAAGCAAAACGAGGACTTTCTTTCAGCCGTCGATGTCCTGATGACGACGACCTCACCATTCCCGCTGTTGTTTGAGGCTAATGTACGGACGGATGTAACTCCGGCTATCTTCTTCAATCTCGCCTTAGTGCTCGTCTTGACGATTTGTGGCAGCATGCTTTATGTCAAAAGTGAAAACGAACGCCTTGGCCGCTTCACGGTTTTCCCGAAGATGCACCCGCTTTTAATCATCGTCTTCTCTGTCTACACAACGATCTTACTTGCTGCTGTCATCGGTCTATTGTCGTCTGAAAATCAACTGTTGTACTGGCTCGCCGTCGCGATTCTCGCCTGGCCCGCCTTCAGTTCCTATCGTCGGATGATTGGGTGGAAACGTTGATTCCGTGCTACACTGTTTTCAACGCTTTGAACAAAGGACGGAATCCATGATGCCCAAATACCTTCATATTTATCAGCAATTGGTCGACCGGATCCAAGACGGAACATTACCGGCCGAAACAAAACTTCCTTCGGAAACCGAATTGATACAGGAATTCGATGCCAGCCGCGGAACGGTCCGAAAAGCGATTGACGCCTTGCAGGACAAAGGTTTTGTCCGCAAACATCAGGGCAAAGGCGTCTTCGTGCTCAGTCAGGACGCGATTGCCTTTCAATTCAACGGCATCGTCAGCTTTTCTGAAGCCCACAAGCAAATGGGGGCCCATGACGTTAAAACGGATGTCATCTCCTGTGATCTGATAGAAGCCACCGAAGAACTTGCCCACTTATTTCATGTCGCGCCCGGCACGTCACTTACCCAGATTAAACGGGTCCGGGCAATTGACGGTGAACGGGTCATCTTCGACATTAATCTGTTCGTCACATCGCTCGTACCCGGTTTGACGAAAGAGATTGCCGGTGAGTCGATTTACCACTATATCGAGCAGACACTCGGACGGCAGATCAGTTACGCCAAACGAAAAATCGAGGCACAACCGGCGACAGCAGAAGATCAACAGTATCTTGATTTAGAGGGCACCTCACACGTCATCGTCATTACGAACGATACGTATTACTATGAGGGACAACACTTCGAACGAACACAGTCGCGCCACCGGCTCGATAAGTTTCAATTCACGGATATCGCACGTCGTTAAACAGAGGACAGATCATCAAGGATGAAAACGTTTTAGAAACGGATTCATCCTTTTTTTATACCTTTTTAAACTTATCTATATAAGTTGTTGACTTAACTTATATAGATAAGTTAAGATAAGTGTGCGCAAATAAGAAAACGTTTTCATTTCAAATGAGTCTTCAGTTTAATCCAAAAGGAGAATGTGAGATGAAACCCAACTATCGGCAAATCGCAGAACAGATCATCGAACGAATCGGTGGTAAAGACAACGTCGAGCAAGCGGCCCATTGTGTTACCCGCCTGCGCTTGACTTTAAAAGATCAAAGTTTAGTTGAGCAAGACGCGTTACTTGAAGTCCCGCTTGTCAAAGGCGCTTTTTTGAATGCCGGTGTCTATCAAATCGTCATCGGTGCCGGAGATGTTGATCGTGTTTATGCTGAGTTCATTCAATTGACCGGCTTGCAGGCAACGACGATTGCCGACGTCAAATCGTCCGGTGCCTCGAAAATGAATCCATTCCAAAAATTAATCAAAGTCTTTTCCGATGTCTTCATGCCTATCATCCCTGCTATCATCGTCGCCGGACTATTAATGGGAATCAATAATCTGTTTGGAATCGAATTCGGCGGTAAGACGATGATCGAACGGTATCCGAACCTGCAAGGGTTATGGGATTTGATCAATATGATGGCGAATACCGCGTTTGTCTTCCTGCCGGCACTCGTCGGTTGGTCCGCCACGAAACGATTCGGTGGCAGTGAAATCCTCGGGATTGTCATGGGACTGATGCTCGTGCACCCGGATCTCTTAAACGCTTGGAATTACGGTCAAAGTGCCTTAAAAGGGGATATTCCGACGTTCAATATCCTCGGCTTATTTGAAATCGAAAAAGTTGGCTATCAAGGACAGATTTTACCGGTTCTCGCCGCCGCTTACGTCTTAGGTACAATCGAACGCTGGCTCAAGAACCGTGTCCCAAACGCGATTCAACTGCTGGTCGTCCCGATCACGACGATCACCTTAACCGGCTTTTTGGCACTTGCTGTCATCGGACCGGTTACCCGTCAAATCGGGGACTGGATTACGATCGGCGTCGTCAATACGTTTGAAGCCGTCCCACTGCTTGGTGCATTATTATTTGGTGCTCTTTACGCCCCACTCGTCATCACGGGTATGCACCATATGTTCATCGCGGTCGATCTGCAACTGATTGGTCAAAGCGGGACGACGTTTATCTGGCCGATGATTGCCATCTCGAACATCGCCCAAGGATCGGCGACGCTTGCGATGTTATTCCTCGCGAAAAACGCCAATGATAAAAATATGGCGTCGACTTCCGCCATTTCGGCATATTTCGGTATCACCGAACCTGCCATGTTCGGAGTCAATCTCCGGTTCAAATATCCGTTTTACGCGGCACTGGTCGGATCCGCGATTGCGTCTTCATTCATCGCTGTCAGCGGAGTCCTCGCACCGGCGATTGGTGTTGGTGGTCTTCCCGCCTTCATCTCCATCGTTCCGGGATCGATTCTGTCATTCATCATCGGGATGGTCATCGCGATCATCGTTCCGATTGTCTGTACGTTCCTGTTCCATTATGTCTCGACGAAACGTGCCCGCAAAGCGGCACTCAAAGAGGCCGCATAACTGTTTTTAGAAAGGTGTGACCTGATATGACCCTTACGACAACCGACTGGCGTAAATCCGCCGTCTATCAAATTTATCCGAAAAGTTTTTACAGTCCGGAAGGCAAGCCGACCGGTACCCTTCGTGGTGTGACAGCGAAACTTGATTACTTGGCGCGACTTGGTGTCGATTACTTGTGGCTGACACCGGTCTATGCGTCGCCGCAACGCGATAACGGCTATGATGTCAGTGACTATTACACGATTGACCCGTCTTACGGCACGATGGCAGACTTCGACGAACTGATTGCAGAAGCAAAAAAACGTCAGTTGTCCGTCATGATGGACATTGTCGTCAACCACTGTTCGACCGATCATGAATGGTTTCAGCAAGGACGACACCCGGACAATCCGTACCACGACTACTTCATCTGGCGGGACGAACCAACGGACTGGGTGTCCAAATTCGGCGGACCGGCCTGGTCATTTGACGAAGTCGCCGGTAAATATTATCTGCACTTATTTGACGAGACACAGGCCGATCTCAACTGGGAAAATCCGGAGCTCCGGGACGCTGTCTATCGGATGATGGAATTTTGGCGCGATAAAGGGGTCCGCGGCTTCCGACTCGACGTCATCAACTTGATTTCAAAAGATGACCGCTTCGAAAACGATCCGACCGGGGATGGCCGGAAATACTATACGGATGGTCCCCGTGTGCATGACTACCTTCAGGAAATGAACCAACGTGTCTTTGCCGGTCACGACTTGATGACGGTTGGTGAGATGTCCTCGACGACACTCGACCACTGTCTACGTTACTCGAATACGAATGAGCAGGAACTGAAGATGACGTTCAATTTCCACCATTTAAAAGTCGATTATCCCAATGGAGAGAAATGGACGGCAGCACCGTTTGATTTCCTCGAGTTGAAACGGATTCTCTCCGACTGGCAGGTCGGGATGCAAGGGAACGCCTGGAATGCGATTTTCTGGTGTAACCATGATCAACCCCGCGTTGTCAGCCGGTTTGGTGATGATACAATCTACCGGATCGAAAGTGCGAAGATGCTCGCGACAACACTGCACGGTCTGCAAGGAACACCTTATATCTACCAGGGGGAAGAAATTGGAACACCGAATCCAGACTTCACGGATTTAACCGATTACCGGGATGTTGAGACGCTGAACGCCTACACTGAAAAAACAGCACAAGGTGAGACACGTGACCACATTCTTGCGGCCATCCGCCAAAAGTCACGCGATAATGCCCGGACACCGATGCAATGGGATGCATCACCGCACGCCGGCTTTTCCACGGCGACACCATGGATTCCGGTGCCTTCGAATCACGCTTCGATCAATGTTGAAGCAGCACTCGCAGATTCTGATTCCGTCTTCTATCATTACAAAAGGTTGATTCAGTTACGCAAGCAGTATGACGTTTTGACAAACGGCCGTTATCAACTTTTGACACCAGATGATCCATCGATTTGGGCGTACGAACGGACGACCGACGACGAACAACTACTCGTCTTGTCGAACTTTTACGGTACGGATTGTTCGTTCACGTTACCGAATGAGTGGTTGGACCATCAGGTGTTGATTCAAAACTATCCTGATTTTTTAGAGACGTCGGGACAAGTCACATTGCGACCGTATGAATCGGTCATGTTGTATCAAACGACTTAATCAAACAAACCCCGCATTCTCAAACGAGAGTGCGGGGTTTTGTATATCTCTATGAAATGCGTCGATTTGCTTCCTCCCGTTTCAGCTGTTCCCGGAACAGCCGGGTTTCGGCAATGACGACACCGGACAATCCAATCAATCCGATCAAGTTCGGAATCGCCATCAGTCCGTTGAAGACATCTGAGATCGCCCAAACCATATTCAAGTTCGTCGTCATCGCTCCAAGACCCGCGACGAGGACAAACATAATCCGGTACGGTAAAATCGATTTTTGACCAAACAGATAATAGATAGACTTTTCCCCGTAATACGACCAACCAAGGACCGTCGAGAAGGCAAACATGACGAGTCCGATCGTCACGATGTATTTTCCGGCCGGTCCAAGGAACACTTCAAAACTCGCTGTCGTCAACTCGACACCCTCTAATTTCGTATCCAGCTGACCACCCATGACGAGCGTCAATCCGGTAATCGAGCAGACGACAAGTGTATCGAGAAATACTTGTGTCATCGAGACCAGCGCCTGCCGACCCGGAAAATCCGTTTTTGCAGCGGCAGCTGCAATCGGCGCAGAACCGAGACCCGCCTCATTCGAGAACACCCCACGCGCAACCCCGTAACGAATCGCCGCTCCGATTGCTCCACCGGTAATCGCTTCGTTTGAGAACGTACTGCTGAAAATCGTCGAGATGGCACCCGGAATCAATTCGTAGTTCATGACCATGATCAAGAGACCACTTCCGACATAAAAGAAAATCATGAACGGAACAAAATAACTGACGACCTTCCCGATCGATTTAACTCCACCGAGAATGACAACTCCTGTCGCTATCATCAAAACGATTCCTGTCACATACAACGGGACATCGAACGTCGACTTCATCGCAAGGGCGACAGAGTTCGTCTGAACACCGTTTCCGATTCCGAAGGCAGCAAGCGACGCAAACGCCGCAAATAGAACGCCCAACCATTTTTGATTTAGTCCCCGTTCGAGATAGTACATCGGCCCCCCGGCCATTTGTCCCTTCTCATCGACGACCCGATATTTGACGGCGAGAATCGCCTCGGCATACTTCGTCGCCATCCCGAACAATCCCGATAACCACATCCAGACGAGCGCGCCCGGTCCCCCGAGTACGACGGCCGTCGCCACCCCAACGATATTCCCCGTTCCAACCGTTGCGGCGAGCGCCGTCATCAGCGCTTGAAAGTGACTGATGTCCCCTTCGGATGTATCATCCTGATGTTTTGTGAATGCCAGTTTCAACGCATACGGAAGCTTGGTAATCTGAATGAATCCCAATCGTATCGTCAAGTAAATCCCCGTACCGACCAAAAAGACGAGCAACGGCGGCCCCCAAACAAAGTCCGATACCGTGCTGATCCAATCACTAAACGATGTTCCCATTCTTTCCCCTCCTTCAATTCAGTATGTATACTTCTCTATTTTTCAGAATTTACAGATTATTGTCAACATATGATTTCAACTACATGTGATTGTCCAACTTATATTTTTCAAATAAAAGTAAATTCCGAAAGCAACTTGTTATATTACAGATAGTTGGATTGTTGTTCATTTTGCAAAAAGGAGCGTGCATGATGAAGATTAAAACGAAGTTAGTCTTATTGTCCTCCATTCTTTTGCTCAGCCTGATCGCAGTCGGTTTGTTTGGGGCATTTTCACTTAATACTGCCAATCAAAAAAGCAAAACCATCACTTCTTCCTGGATTCCCGGTCTGAACTTGTCACATGAAACGAATACTGCACTGTCTGATTTACGTCGTGTCCAGTTGTTGCATATTCAAGAAGACGATCCAGTGACAAAGGCTGAATACGGCAAACGCTTGACCGATGGACTTGCGACGGTCGACACCAATTTGGCAAAATACAACAAAACAATTTATTCAGCATCCGATCGCACATTATTTGATGCACTCGAAAAAAATCTACAGCGATTTAAGACGACGACAAATGAACTGCTTCGTCTCAGTACGCCGGAAACGAAACAGGAAGCTGTCACTTACTTCGAAGGAACGAGCCGAGACTCGTACTTTGCGGTTTCCGACAGTCTAAAAAAAATCGTCGCTTATAACAATAAACAAGCCGAGAAGACCGGCAACAGCATTACGGAATCCGCAAACCAAGCGTATATCCTGCTCTTTTCCATCATCGGTCTGATCAGTCTGCTCGGCATCATCTTTACGTTCCTGATTCTGCGGTCGATTTTCAAACCGTTAGACCAATTGCAGGAAAAGACACATGAACTGGCAACACAGGGCGGAGACTTAACAGCTCAGATCGATGTAGTCCGTCATGATGAAATCGGACAAATCGCAGATTCCATGAATCAGTTCATCATTCACTTACGCAGTATCATCGTACAAGTCGATGAGACGACGACTCATGTCGTCTCGACCTCGAAACAAGTCGCGGAGCGGATTGGAGAACTCGATCAGGAAATGGCAACGACTTCTCATACGATTGAGCAATTATCTGCCGGTATGCAGGAGACAGCTGCTTCCGCCGAGGAAATGAACTCCTCTGCCATCGACATGGAAACAACGATTCAAACCATTGTCACGATGGCACGGAATAATGGCAAACAAGCACAAGAAGTTGATGAGCGTGCTCATGCCCTGCACGTTGTTGCGACTGACGCTAAGTCATCGGCCACTCATATTTTAACGGAAACAAAAATCCGGCTCGAAGAAGCCATGAACCGGGCAAAAGCAGTTAAGGAAATCTCGGTTTTATCGGACGCTGTCTTGTCAATTGCCGCACAAACGAATCTGTTGGCATTAAATGCTTCGATTGAAGCCGCCCGCGCGGGTGAAGTCGGACGTGGATTTGCCGTCGTAGCGGAAGAAATCCGGAAACTGGCAGAGGGCAGTCGAAATACAGTCGAACAGATTCAAACCGTCTCGCTGTCCGTCATCGATTCCGTTGAACAGCTCAATGCAGCGTCGGGCGATATGTTATCCTTCATCGATACGAAGGTCGTCCATGACTATGATTTATTCGAAGACGCCTCGATTCAATACCGGGCAGATGCTGACGTGTTTGGTTCTGCTGCTGACACTTTCGCAGAACAGGCAGCACAGTTGCAGGAGTTAACCGCCAATATGTTAGGCGTCATTCATGATGTCGCTGTAACTGTCAATGACGGAGCGCAAGGAACACAGTCGATGTCTGAACAGATTGGTCACTCCGTCGAAGCTTTCCGTGATGTCCGCCATCAAACTGCAACCAGTCAGCAACAAGCTGAGTCACTGCATACCGTACTTCGGCAGTTTCAAGTCTGATCGGCAAAACGAAAGTGGGAAACGGATCTTAAACGATCCGTCTCCCACTTTTTTACTGATTTCCGTTCGGTAAAGCCTGCGCATCTTTGGCTTCCGCCGGTAAATCAATCGATTTGATTTCATTAAATTTTGAGAACGTTGATTCGTTTTTCATCGTAAATTCCGATTGTCCGTCCACTTCAAACGCCATTTCCATATCAAGTGTTTTCGGATAATACGTTTTGGCGTCATACGTCATCGAGTAGACCATCTTTTTGTAATCAATTTGATCGATGACATCCTTCATCGGAGCAAGCTGTCCTGTTTGTTCCAGCGAATCTTTCATAAACGCTTTCAACTTGTCTCCCTTTAAATCAACGTCAATCTGATAGACATTTCCTTCTCTTTTAACTGTCCAGCTGTCTTTATATTTCTTGAGCAGCTTTAGATTTTGTTCAGTTGAGGCATTTGACTTCATACCTTCCATCATGTCACCAAGCTCCGAGATGTCCTGAACAAACCACTGGTTATTTTGCGACATGTACAATTTATCATCCATGATATAGTTCTCCACCCGAATGTCTTTTCCATCCTGTGGATTTTTCATATTAACGATTTGATGCATCGCAAGCGGTTTTTGAATGATGTCGACCGCCACCTTTTGATTCACCGACATCTCTCCAGCATCCGAGGTCATGTCGCCTTCCATGTGAAACGATTCGATTTCTTCCTGCGCAGCCGTTGCTTTTTTCAGCAATTCCGTATTCGAAAGCTGTTTCGAACCGTTCGTCCCTCCACCATCTTCTATGGTCTGGTCATTACACCCAGCCAGCCCAATCGTCGCCGTGAGGAAACCAACTGTCATCCACCTTGTTCTCTTCATCGTCATTCCTCCTTGAAATTGATTATCTCTTTTTACGTGTTCATTGATTATCTCTTTTTACGTGTTCTTAATGGAAAATGTTTCAATTGCCTATACTATGCTATTACCTTTCTCCCCAGTTCTTACACCTTTTCATTCAGGTCTTATCTCTTACCTTGTAGGATTGCTGACTATTCTTCATGAAAATTTACATCAGCAAAATGTTCGTTTTACATTTGAACGTTACAGTTAGGTCTGTAGGTTTTACCCAGTAGCGCATACCATTCATTTTCCTTGAGGAGGAACATCCATGAAGTTGAAGCGAATCATTCCTATTATGGCCTTATCCACACTCTCTCTCAGTACAATGGTCTCAATGAACGACGCCGAGGCAAAAACAAAATCAGCAAAATCACCGGAAATCCGCAATGTCATCTTTTTGATTGGTGACGGAATGGGTGTCTCCTATACCTCTGCCCACCGGTATTTAAAAAACAATCCTGCGACGCCAATCGCTGAAAAAACGGCATTTGATCAATATCTGGTCGGTCAACAGATGACGTATCCGGAAGACCCGGAACAAAACGTAACCGATTCGGCTTCTGCCGCAACGGCGATGTCGTCCGGTGTCAAGACATATAACGCGGCAATCGCTGTCGACAACGATAAATCGGAAGTCAAGACCGTCCTTGAAGCGGCAAAGCAACGCGGCAAATCGACAGGACTCGTCGCGACATCCGAAATCACACACGCGACGCCGGCCTCGTTCGGGGCGCATGATGAGAACCGCAAGAACATGAATGCCATCGCCGATGACTACTTTAAAGAACGTGTCAACGGAAAACACAAGATTGACGTCCTTCTCGGCGGCGGGAAGTCGAACTTCGTCCGTCCGGATGTCGATTTGACGAAATCGTTCAAGAAAGACGGATACAGCTATGTCACGGATCTTGATCAAATGCAGGCGGATAAGAACAAGCAGGTTCTTGGTCTGTTCGCGGACGGCGGACTGCCAAAACGCATCGACCGCGAGAATACCGTGCCGTCTCTCGAGCAGATGACGAACTCAGCCATCAAACGTCTCGATTCGAACAAAAAAGGCTTCTTCTTGATGGTCGAAGGAAGCCAAATCGACTGGGCGGGTCACGATAACGATATCGTCGGGGCGATGAGCGAGATGGAAGACTTCGAACGTGCCTTCAAAGCAGCGATCGCTTTTGCGAAAAAAGATAAACATACACTCGTCGTCGCGACAGCCGACCATTCGACCGGTGGTTACTCGATCGGAGCAGACGGTATCTACAACTGGTTCGCCGAGCCGATCAAGGCAGCGAAAAAGACGCCGGACTTCATGGCGGCAAAAATCATTGAAGGCGCCGACGTCCGGAAGACCTTGACGACGTACATCGATCAAAACCGACTCGCTTTGACGGAGGACGAGATCCAGTCCGTCGCACGCGCCGCGGAATCGAAGAAAGTACTCGACGTTGATAATGCGATCGAAGCCATCTTCAACGAACGCTCACACACAGGCTGGACGACAGGTGGTCACACCGGTGAAGACGTCCCTGTCTATGCTTTTGGTCCAGCGAAAGACCGATTTGCCGGTCAAGTTGATAATACGGATCACGCCAAAATCATCTTCGACCTGTTGAAATCGAAGAAATAAGGAGACTTTCCATGAAACAGATACTTGCTGCCTTGATGCTCGGGACGATCCTTGCCGGTTGTGGCAATGCGTCAGACACCACAGAAGAGAAGTCGTCACAGAAGTCGGTCCCGAAACAGGAGACGCCGGTATCGATCGAAAAGTCTGCCGCTTACGTCCCGAACCCGCAATTACCAGATGACCGCGAGCTGACGACTGTCAATCAATCAGTATCCGACGATAAAGGTGAACTGACGTTAAAGAAGATGGTCCAGCCTGACGCGACACACACCATCGGACCGATCACGATGAAAATCGAAGAGATGAAAGTGTTCCATGCCCGTCCGAGTTACGGGATGATCGACTTTTTCCACGGCTTTACCCATGATGAGTCATTCGACCTCGTCAAGACACGTGTGACGATCACGAATACAGGTGACAAGCCGGTCACCTTTAACCCGGTCGCTCATTTCAAACTCGATGCCAAGACTGAAAAGACGATTGAGGACGATGTCTATCTCGAGTCACTCGCGACGACATACGCGCCGTCTGAGACACGGACCGGGAACTTCGGCTTCATCATCGAACAACCGCTTACGTCCGTTGAATTATTGACCAGTGACGTCCTGAACGAGAAACGTGACGTCATTAAAAAAGGTGTTTCAGTCTCAACCCAACTCAAGTAAAAATAAAAAACAGGCAGTCCCTTCCGCATGATACGGAAGGGATTGCCTATTTTTGATACAACGCTGGAATCTGTTCGTGCGGCATCGGACGACCAAAATAATATCCCTGCATCCGGGAACATTCCAAACGATTGAGGACATTGACCTGCTCCAGTGTCTCGACTCCTTCGGCGATGACTTCGAGCTCAAGTGATTTCGCCAAGTGAATGATCGAGGAAATCATCGAGTAGCCGGATGTTGCCGGTTGGATTTTTTCGACGAACTCGCGTGGAATCTTCAACGTGTCAATCGGAAAATCAGCTAGTCGGGATAAGGAAGAATAGCCGGTACCGAAGTCGTCAATTGAAATCGTGAACCCAAGTTCCTTCAGACGATTCATCGTCTCGACCGTCTCCTCAATATCTTCAACGGCCGAGACTTCCGTGATTTCAAGATCAATTCGGGCCGGATTGACCTGTGTTTCTTCTACGAGACGGATTAAGGTCAAGACGAACGTCGGATGGTGGAACTGTTGCATCGAGACATTCAGTCCGACCTTCAACGTCAAGCCTTCGTCTTCCCACCGCTTCGCTTGTAAAAATCCTTCGCGTAACACCCATTCGCCGAGACGAATGATCATCCCCGCCTCTTCTGCCATCGGAATGAAATCGTTCGGGGCAATCATGCCGAGTTCCGGATGATTCCAACGGATCAATCCTTCGACACCCACCATCCGGTACGTCACCGTATCGACTTGCGGTTGATAGTACAACACCAGCTGATTGGTGTCGATCGCAACCGGTAATTCGGACTCGAGCCGCAATCGGTACGATGCTTTCTCCGCAATGTCTTCAAAGAAGATAATCGATTTCCCACCGCTTGATTTGGCCTGATACATCGCTAAATCAGCTTGTTTCAACAACGTCACGATCGGCTTGTCGGTTGTCCGCTGATAACTGACGGCTCCGATACTTGGGTTCGAAATCAGTTCAATCTCATCAATCGTATAGGTCATGCGTAACCGTTCGAGCAGTCGGGCCGTCCGGATCCGTCCGTCCGTTTCCGATGCGACATGACGCAAAATGACCGTAAATTCATCACCGCCTTGACGCGCCACCAGATCGTCCGGCTCTGTCACCTCTTGTAAGCGGCTTGCGACTTGAATCAATAACTGATCTCCGACGTGGTGGCCAAACGAATCGTTGACGAGTTTGAAATCATCCAAATCGATGAAGCACAAGATGATCGTTTCATCGTCCTGTTCCACTTCCACCAAATGATGAAGCACTTCTTCAAAGTACGTCCGGTTGATCGCTCCGGTCAAATGATCGTAATACGCAAGACGGCGAATTTTCAATTCATTTTCCCGCACACGTGTAATATCCTGACCGATTCCATAGATACCGACAAACCGGTCCCGGACACGAATCGGAATGTTTGTTACGTTTAGCAAAACATCCGTCCCGCCCGATTTGCGAAACGTCGTTTCAAATTGATGCGCCGTCATCTCCTCATCAGCTGCTGCTTGCTGTTCCATTAATTGCCGGTATGATTTTCCGACCAGTTGGTCCGCACTTTGCTCCGTCAGTTTTTCGAAGGACGGGTTGGCGCTCTCGATTCTCCCTTTCAGATCAAGCGAATAGACGGCATCCGGATGGTACGTGAACAATGATTTATACCGTTCTTCACTTTCTTCGAGTTCATCTGCCTTATGATGAATTTCTTCTATTAATTCCTGATTGCTCAAAATCATCAAGATCTGCCGGATTAAAATCAACAGAATCGTAATCGCGCAACCGATCATCAACCCGTTCAAGGCCTCATCACGCCGGGCATACAAAGCCATTGTCGAAAACAGGACAATAACAAGCAGATACGGCAAAAACAGTTTCCCCAGTTGTACCGTACTCCGTTGTCGTCTGTCATTCGGCTCGTTCGCATCAACCGGTTTTTTGACGTGCCCCGCTACACCGACCATCAATAATCCGAGGATGAATAACGGATCAATCAAACGAACCGCCTCATTGCCGCTGACGGTCGTCATATAGACAAACAGTGTATCCGCTACGACTTGCAACAAGAGCCCGATAAACAAGAATTGGAGTAAGCGCATGCGCCCCCGCCACTCTTTTTTCTCGAACAGATAATAAATACTGATCATGCAAAACAGAAGCACGATATCACACATCGGATAGGCAAATGCCAAAATCACTTCACCTCGTGATGCAAACGGCGTATCAAACAACGGACGGATCAAGAAAAACCAACTGTACGTGACGGCGACCGTCATGACGATGGCAATATCGAAGATAAAACTAATCAACCGGTTTTTCGTGACATGCCGGCGAATCAAATGTAAAAATGCTATTAAAAAGAAGACCGACTGCCACACATAAAAAATATCCGAGATACCGGGAAAGGGCACGTCGACTTGACGAATATTTTCGTACGACAACCAAATCAGTTCCGCCATCAAATAACTTCCTGTCCCGCAAGCCAAATAAAGAAAAAAACGGCCTTCCTGCTGCTTCGGATTTCGTTGTGCTTGAATTAATAAACAGGTTGCCGAGAAGCAGCCGAGGATGGAAAGCAGGTTACTTCCCCAAGAAGACCATTCCGGTTGCTGTGTGAAAATCAGAATCCACAAGTAATAAACCACCAAAAAGCCGGCGATTCCAGGCAGATAGTACGTTTTTTTCAGACGCATCACGGCCCTCTCCCTTCCAAAAAATGTCTTACTCTCTCCATTAGGGATAGAGCAGATGAAATCCTGCGTCACATACAAAAAAGAGACCCGTTTCCGTTAGAAACAGGTCTCAAGCCTTACGTTTTCCTTCATTAAATGGTCCGTAACAGATTCGCCATCTCAATCGCTGAAACCGCCGCTTCATATCCTTTGTTGCCAGCTTTCGTTCCTGCCCGTTCAACAGCCTGTTCGATCGAGTCCGTCGTTAAGACACCGAAAATGATAGGCACTCCCGTTTCACGCGACGCTCCGGCGACCCCTTTCGCCACTTCGTTGCAGACATAATCGTAATGCGACGTCGCTCCGCGAATGACCGCACCGAGTGTGATGACTGCGTCATAATTTCCGCTTTTCGCAAGTTTTTCTGCAACGAGCGGAATCTCGAACGCTCCCGGTACCCACGCCGTATCGACGGCATCTGCTGCGACTCCGTGACGACGGAATGCATCGTTTGCTCCGCCCACCAGTTTAGATGTGATCAATTCATTAAATCGTGCTGCAACAATCGCGACGCGTAGTCCTTCACCTGTTAAAAATCCTTCAAATACCATGTCATTGTCCTCCTTGGATGTCGAGCAGATGCCCGAGTTTCGTTTGTTTGGTGTGCAGATAATTTTTATTTTCCGGAACCGGTACGATTTCAAGCGGTATCCGTTCGAGCACCGTGATACCCTGTTCTTCCAGTGCCTGTTGTTTTTCCGGATTATTGGTCATCAGACGAATTTTCGTTACGCCGAGATCACGCAACATCGCGGCAGCTACCGTGTAATCACGTAAGTCCGTCGCATAACCGAGTGCGTGATTCGCTTCGACCGTATCGAGTCCTTGCTCCTGCAACTCATAGGCTTTCAACTTCGCCATCAATCCGATTCCCCGTCCCTCTTGGCGCAGGTAGAGAACAGCTCCGCCTTCCTGTCCGATGCGTTCCAGTGCGGCATCAAGTTGCGGACCACAATCACAGCGTTTCGAGCCAAAGACGTCTCCTGTCAAACATTCAGAATGAAGCCGGACGAGCATGCCGTCTTCCGGTTCTCCCGATAAGACGGTGACGTGTTCTTTTTGATCGGGCGTCGTATAACCAAGCATCCGAAATGCTCCGTGATCCGCCGGCAGCAAGACGTCGGCTTCGCGTCGCACCGGACGTTCCAGATAAGAAACGAGTGCGTCGATCGTGATCATCTTCAGTCCATGGACTTCTTTATACGTCAACAAGTCGTCAACACGTGCCATCGTCCCGTCCTCTAAAATGATTTCACAAATGACGGCTGCTTCGGCACTTCCGGCCAGCCGTGCCAAATCAACACCCGCTTCCGTATGCCCCCGCCGTTCCCGGACACCGCCTTCTTTCGCGATCAAGGGGAAGATATGTCCCGGACGCTTGAATTGACCGGACTGATCCGTCAGCATCCGCTGAATCGTCAACGCGCGCTCCGCAGCACTGATGCCGGTCTTCGCCTCTTCGTGATCAATGCTGATCGTAAACGCCGTTCCGTGCGGATCGGTATTGATATCCGTCATCGGGTTCAACTCAAGTCGTTCTGCGAGTTGCGGACTGACCGGTACACAGACAAGTCCTTTGCCGTGAGTGATCATGAAGTTGATTTGTTCCGGTGTCGCATGTTCCGCAAGCAGGATCAAATCGCCTTCGTTTTCCCGGTTTTCATCGTCACAGACGATAATTGGACACCCTTGTTTTAATTCTTCAATGGCTTCTTCTACAAGATCAAATCCGTTCATCCTGCTCCGCCTCCTAAAAATGCCGACCAATCGGTTTTCTGCTCTTGTTGCGTAAAGTGATACAAGTGTTTTGCCATCAGATCACACTCGATATTGACGAGCGCTCCGCTTTGGAGCCGGTCAAACGTCGTCACCTGCCGTGAGTGCGGGATCAACGAAATGGTCAAACTGTTCGTCTCCACGTGTTGAATCGTCAAGCTCGTGCCGTTGATCGCGATTGATCCTTTTGGAATACAGTATTTACTCCAGTCACCGGTTTCGAACCGGTATTCCATCGCTTCACCGTCCGGACGGCGGCTTAACAACCGGGCTGTCCCGTCAATATGTCCACTGACGAAATGACCGCCGAATCGTCCGTTCGCTGGCATCGCCCGCTCCAGTTGCACCGGTGTCCCGACGCGCAATGTCTGAAGGGATGTCGCCCGAATCGTTTCGTGGACGGCATCCGCTGTAAATCCGGTGGCCGTCATCGCTGTCACCGTTAAACAAATACCGTCGACCGCGATACTGTCGCCGATTTTTGTTCCTTCAAGGACATGCCTTGCTTCAATTTCGAGCGCTAGACCGTTCGGACGCGGGACTTTTCGTTTGATCGTTCCGACTTCTTCAATCAATCCTGTGAACATGAGCTGCCTCCTTTCCGCGTATAGCGCAGATGCACATCCTGTCCGATCGGTTCCACGTCCATTAAATCGAATCGATCTTCGATTTCAACGGTACTTGATAATCCCGGTGTTCCATTTAGAACGGACGGCGCTTGATAGATGTCGAGACGATCGACAAGGTCTGCTTCTAAAAACGCCGACTGGATGGTCGGTCCGCCTTCAATCAAGAGACTGCGGATGCCTTGTTCGTATAAGGTCTCGAGAATTCGATCAGGTGTCGAGTACGTTCCGACAAGGACGGTGACATTCGGCTTGGAACTGATCCGTGGTTGTTCCGTCAGCCAGTACGTCGGATTCAGACCGTCGTGCAAGACCTGAAACGTCTCTGACAACCGTCCCCGTCGATCAACGAGGACACGAATCGGTTCGATTCCCTCCTCACTGCGTAACGTCAATGCGGGATCATCCACCACGATCGTTTCACTACCGACTAAGATCGCGTCGTGCGAAGCCCGTAGCCGTCGTCCCGCCACTCGCGCGGCTTCTGACGTAATCCAACGTTGTCCGCCTGTCGTCACGATACCGTTTAAACTTTGGGCGACTTTTACTGTGACTGTCGGCCGTTTTCGCTCGATACTTTGCCAAAACGGTGTATAAAAACGAACCGCTTCGTCTTGCAGCAATCCGACTTCGACCGTCAGTCCGGCGTCGCGCAGACGTGCAATGCCCTGACCCGCGACGATCGCATGACGATCTTCCGTCGCGACGAACACCCGCTTGATACCGGCGGCAATGATTGCTTCCGTGCAAGGAGGTGTTTTGCCGTGATGGTTACACGGTTCAAGCGTGACATACAGATCGGCGCCGCGTGCCGCCTCCCCCGCCATCCGTAACGCTTCGACTTCGGCATGGGGACCCCCGGCAAACCGGTGCGCCCCGAAGCCGATGATTCGTCCGTGCTTCGCAATCACACAGCCGACACTTGGGTTTGGACTCGTTTGTCCGTCTAACATCTCTGCCAATTGCATCGCCTGATGCATTTTATTGTTCATGATTTCGCTCCTTTCAAAAGAAAAAGACGCCGCTGCATTTGCAGGGCGTCATGATTGAAGGGTCACGAAAGAAACGTCTTGTTTTTCTGTTTTGAAGCATACAGAAATAGACCTTTCTCTGAATGTATTTTTTCAGAAAATGGTTTCAAGCACATTTTTTCGTTCTTCTCCCATCCGGACTTTACCGTCGGCCTTGGAATCACACCAAGTCAGCCATAGTGCGTACACTATGGGTCGCGGGCTCGTCGACTCGAAAATCGCATCACCGCCGGTTGGGATTTTCACCCTACCCCGAAGAACTGGTTATTCAGTTGTACAGCTCAAGACTAGCACAGGTTATTTTAAAATACAAAAAAGAATTTGTTTTTACTTCCATTCCTGAAAAAAAGTACGTCCCATTCAGCCGACGATCAAAGCAACGTCTGCTGGATGGAAACATACTTTTTATTTTTTCTGTTATGCCAAATAACCGTTTTTCCGGTCATGGAACTCTTGTTTGACCGTCCCGAGTAACTGTCTGTCCGTCAACAGACGTAACGCCGTCCGCGCCAGGATTTTGGCGCCGGTGATCAAGGCTTCGTCGCCTTGTTCCGACCGCGCCGCTTCCCGGAAACTTTCCGTATGGGCGACCAAATCATCCGCTCCGATTTTGATGTACGGATGGATGGTCGGCAGGACTTGACTGATGTTGCCGGCATCGGTCGAACCGAGTCCAGGCCGTTCATCTGTCTTGACGTCTTCCCCAAGTACAATCGCTTCTTCCCGGAAAATCTCGTCAAACGTCCGGTTGAACAGGAGATTGTCGACCTCATTTTGGAATGCGATGACCTCAAGCGTCGCTCCGGTCGCAAGGGCTGCGCCTTCGGCAATGGCTTTGACCTTCTTCGTCACCGCATTCAGCTGTTCGCGTGTCGTCGCCCGGATGAAGAAGCGGGCTTTAGCGTACTCCGGAATGATATTCGGGGCGTCTCCGCCGTCGGTGATGATCCCGTGAATCCGGACATCGCTCGATAATTGCTGGCGTAAGGCATTGATGCCGTTAAAGAGTTGGATGACGGCGTCGAGTGCATTGATGCCCTCTTCCGGTGACGCTGCCGCATGAGCCGGTTTGCCGGTAAAGGCAAAATCCAGTGGATCGACGGCAAGCGAGGATCCGGTGATGCGCGTTTGTCCGGACGGATGGACCATCAGTGCCGCATCGATTCCCGTCAGGAGATCGTGTTTGACGAAGCTGCCTTTCGCACTGCCATTTGGTCCCCCTTCTTCCGCCGGTGTGCCGAGGACGACGACACTGCCGCCGACTTCATCGAGGACTTTACTGAGCGCAATCGCCGCTGCGACACTCGTCGTGCCGATGATGTTGTGTCCGCAGGCGTGACCATTCCCGGGCAATGCGTCGTATTCGGCGAGGAAGGCAACCGTCGCCCCCGGTTTATCCGAAGTCTTCCGGGCCAGGAACGCCGTGTCGTGTCCGGCGACCCCGAGTTCGACTGTGAACCCTTCTGCCGTCAGGCGTTCCGCATGATGACGCGACGCAAAATATTCCTCATTGCCAATCTCGGGTGTCGCATGAATCCGGTGACTCGTCTCGAGATACGACTCGCGTTTTTGTTCAATATCCTGCTCAATCGTTTGAATCAAGTTTTCCCGTTTTGTCTGAACCGTCATTTGGGTCACGCTCCTTTGAATTTTTAGTTATTCGCCGATGTCACTGAGCGGGACAAACGTCGGAATCGTGCTTCCTTTGTATTCTTTTTTGATGAAGGCCGCGACATCGTCCTGTTGGTAGAGTGAAGCGATTTTCTTCAACGTCTTTTTGTCCTTGTCTTCTGTTCGTGTCGCGATGATGTTGATGTAGGGTTTCGCTGTTTCATTTTCATGGAGAATCGAGTCTTTGATCGGATTGAAACCGGCATCGACGGCGATTCCGTTATTGATGATCGATGCGGAAACATCCGGCAGGACGCGTGGTGTCTGCCCGGCAACGACCGGGACGATCTTCAGCTTTTTCGGATTCTCGACAATCTTATCAACGGATCCGTTTCCGTCAAAGTCGTCCGGCAGCTTGATCAAGCCGGCTTCCTGAAGCAACAGGAGTGCCCGTCCCATGTTCGTCGCTTCGTTCGGGACGGCAATCTTCCCGCCGACCGGAATGTCTTTGACGTCCTTGACTTTATCCGAGTAAATCCCCATCGGTGCGATGACCGTCGTCGCAATCGGCGACAATTTTAACTTATGTTCTTTTTTAAAGGCATTGAAGTACGAAATCGTCTGGAACGAGTTGGCATCGATTTCACCTTCTGCCAGTGCCAGATTCGGTTGGACGTAATCGGAAAACTTGACGAGTTCAATCGTGATGCCCTCTTTTTCCGCTTTTTTCGCAACATATTCCCAAACTTGTGTGTCCGAGCCGCTGACACCGAGCTTGACCGTTTTTTGATCCTCTTCTCCGGAAGCGGCACACCCCGCAAATAATACCGTCGTCAATGCTGCACCAATCGCTAATCCTTTTTTCATCATCCATCTCTCCCTTATCTGTTCTATGTTTTTTTAGTGTCTCCGAATTTTTCGTGCCAACAGATTGCCTGTTGTCTGTAAGCCTTGCACTAGAATAACGAGGATCCCGACCGTGATGATCATGACCGTCGTATCAAACCGTTGGTAGCCATAGGTAATCGCTAAGTCACCGAGTCCGCCGCCGCCAATCGCCCCGGCCATCGCTGATGCCCCGATCAAGCCAATCGTCGCGATCGTCAAGTTCAGAACAAGCGAGCTGAGTGCTTCCGGCAACAAGAAACGGAAAATCGTCTGCAACGGTGTCGCGCCCATCGCTTCCGCCGCTTCCAGGACGCCCGTACTGACTTCGAGCAACGAACTTTCAATCAATCGGGCAATGTACGGTGCCGCATAAAACACCAGCGGCACGATGGCTGCCTTCGTGCCGATCGACGACCCGACGAGCAACCGTGTCAGCGGAATGATTGCGACGAGCAGGATAATAAACGGGACGGACCGGAAAATATTGACGGTGCTGCTTAAGACGTTAAAGAACGGCACTTGTTCGAGCAACGCCCCTTTACGTGTGACAACAAGCAGAATCCCGAGCGGTAAACCAATCAACGTCGAGAAGAGTAACGACAATCCGACCATCGTCAGCGTCTGCAGGAACGCGGTCCAAATGTCTGTGTAATTAACCAACATCCGCGAGCACCTCCTCGACGACGACATCCGACTGATGGATATAGTGAAGTGCCCGGTTAATTTCCGGTGTGTCACCAATCAGTTCAACGAGCAGACTACCGAATGGAATATTTTGCAGTTCCGTGATGCTGCCGTGCAGAATGTTGAGATCAACATCAAACCGTTTCGCGACTTGTGATAAAAGCGGTTGTCCGGTGCCTGCCCCAAGGAAATTGATTTTATAAATATGATGCCCGGCACCACGCTGATCGATGACTTGTTGAACCGACGCCGGAATCTCATCCTGCATGACGGAACGGACGAAATTTTTCGCTGTCCCCGTCTGCGGATTCGAAAAGACGTCAAACACGGTACCCGACTCAATCAGCTTACCGGCCTCGATGACGGCGACCCGGTCACAAATCTCACGGATGACACCCATCTCATGGGTAATCAGTAAAATCGTGATGCCGTATTCCTGATTAATCTGTTTCAACAGACGTAATATATGTTGTGTCGTCTGCGGATCAAGGGCGGATGTCGCTTCGTCACATAACAGGACGGACGGCTGAGTGGCAAGGGCCCGGGCAATCCCGACACGTTGCTTCTGTCCGCCGGATAACTGATCCGGATAATGATCGGCTTTGTCTGCCAAGTCGACAAAATCCAGCAGTTCGGTGACACGCCGGTGGACTTCCTCTTTTTTGACGCCTTTTAAGACAAGAGGTTTGGCAATATTCGCAAAAACCGTATTGGAATCCAACAGATTGAAGTGCTGAAAAATCATCCCGATGTGTTGTTTTGCTTCCCGCAATTGTTTCGCCGAGAGTGTCGTCAAATCTTGTCCATCGACCGTTACACTGCCGGATGTCGGACGTTCGAGCAGGTTAACACACCGTAATAAAGAACTTTTTCCGGCTCCGCTGAAACCGATGACGCCGAAGATTTCGCCTTTTCGGATTTCAAGATTCACTCCGTTTAAAGCCGCAATCGATTGCTCGTTTGTCTGATAGATTTTTTTTACATTTTTGAATGTAATCACCATTTCTCCCCCTTTAAAAATACAAAAAGGCCTCTTCTTAAGAAACAAGAAGAGACCTGGATCCGCACAATGGCAGAATCCACTCGACTCATCTCTCAGACAATTGTCTGATGGAATTGGCACAGTGCTCATAATGAGTCTGTTGCCGAGGTTTCGTAGGGCCAGTCCCTCCACCTCTCTGGATAAGTGTTGCGGTATGAAATTCATATGTGTGTTGTTGCTGTTCGAACTTATGTCGTAAAACTAATTTTTACATTACAGAAAGATCTTTTAAAGGTCAACCATATTTTCAAAAATAAACCATATGACCCATATCGATTGATTTCCCGGGTTGGGCTTCATCATAGAAGAGTTCCGGTCGCCGGTCAAGGAGCATTTGACAATCCTTTTCTAGCAGTGCTATCATCTTCTCAATGATTAATCCGACAATTCCTATATGTTATATCAAGAGTGGACGAGAGACCTGGCTCTAGGACTCCACGGCAACCTGCGATTTGCAAGGTGCTCCGACCAGCAAAGCGGCTGCTTTGGATGATACACACGAGAAACTCGTTTGCGTCCAAAGCCAAATGGGTTTTTTTATTTTGAAATGGAGGACGAGATGATGAGTATGGTTTATCCTGTTTTACCTGGCGCCGACGATTTTTTCTTTGACCGTGGATCCGTCGGCATTTTGCTCTGTCACGGCTTCAACGCAACCCCGCAAAGTGTTCGGGCTGTAGGAGAACGCTTTGCCGAACGCGGTTTCTCCGTCTATGCGCCGCGCCTGCACGGTCACGGCACGGATTTGCGTGACTTTGAGGCGGCGACGGCAGAGGACTGGAAACAAAGTGTCCGTGACGGCTATGAACAATTGACCCGTCGGTGCGAATCCATCTTCATTGTCGGACAGTCAATGGGCGCGACACTTGCCCTTGCTCTTGTTGCAGAAGGTCTGCCGGTTGCAGGAATCATCACGATCAATGCTGCCTTATCTGTCCCCGCCTATGAAGCATTATCGTTCACCGAATGCACGGTCTATCTGCCGGAAAGTCCACCCGACATTAAACGATCGGCTTTCGAAATCGTCTATGAATATGTCCCGTCTGTTTGTGCGTCTGAGCTGTTACGACTGATTGGCGAGACGATTCCCGTACTTCCTGACATTCAAATTCCGACGCTTATTTTATATTCTGCTGAAGATCATGTCGTTCCACCGACCTGTTCGGATTACCTGCACCGGACAATTGGTTCCGATGACAAACGAAGTTATTGTCTGCTCGATTCCTATCACGTGGCGACGCTCGATCACGATCAAGAGACGATCGTCCGTGAAACAGCACAATTTGTCAATCAGTTTAGCCGGCTGACGCAGACCGGTTAAAAAAAGCGAGCAATTCCCGGGTCTCATTGCCGGAAATTGCTCGCTTTTTCTATCGTGTCCTGTTAGTTCTGTTGTTGTTTTTTCCATTCCTGTAACGGTTGCGGTTTCCCCGGAACTTGATGACAGTGGCGGCAACGTGGTTCATATGACTCAGACGCTCCGACAAGAATAATGGGGTCATTGTAGTTTGCCGGTTTCCCGTCAATCAATCGTTGTGTCCGTGACGCCGGATCACCGCACGAAAGACAAATCGCCTGCAATTTCGTCACGAACTCAGCCCGCGCCAGTAATTCAGGCATCTTCCCAAATGGTTCCGCCCGAAAATCCTGATCCAGCCCCGCGCAAATCACGCGTTTGCCATCTTGAGCCAGTGCTTCGATGACTGCGACGATCTCATCGTCAAAAAACTGGACTTCATCAATCGCGACGATTTGCGTCTCTTCCGCTACTGCTGCGTAAACATCACGGCTCGTCGCCATCGGAATCGCGATGACGGAGTTACCGACGTGCGACACGACATGCTCCTCGTGGTACCGGTCATCAATCGCCGGCTTAAACACTTGAACCGGCAACTTTCCGTATTGTGCCCGTCTGACGCGACGGATCAGTTCTTCTGATTTTCCGGAAAACATACTTCCGCAAATTACTTCAATCCAACCATATTGATTGATCACATGCATCATCGTAAAACACCGTCCTCTAAAATAGTCACTTTAACGAGTATAGCCCGAATCCAGATTAAGAAAAAGGATTGACTTCTAAAAATCAAAAAGCCTTTCCAAATCCGGATTTTTCTTCATCTTCTCATTTCAACTGGTATCTATTTCCTGTACACTAGAAGAGAAGTTTCTTTGAAGGAAGGTGACTCCGATTCATCACATGCTACATGACATACTCCAACAATATGGAGCGTTCGGACTCGCCATTCTGTTAGCAGGCGGAATCGTCGGTCTCCCGGTGCCTGACGAGACGTTACTTGTCATGTCCGGATTTTGGATGCACCACGGTGATTTACCGCTGATCGGAACTATTCTCGCGGCTTACGCCGGCAGCTGCATCGGCATGACCATCAGCTATATGCTCGGTTTAAAACTGGGGATGCCACTCCTTCACCGGATGGCTCCGAAGTTACGGATTTCTGAAAAACATATTTTCAAAGCAGAAGTCGGATTTTTACGTTACGGAAAAACCGTTTTAATCATCGGTTACTACATACCCGGTCTCCGGCAGCTGTCCGCATTTTTTGCCGGTGTCTCGAAAATGCCGTTCCGGATCTTCGTCACCTATGCGTATACCGGTGCCTTGATTTGGATCAGTATCTTTTTAGGGGCAGGTTATTTCCTCGGTCGTCATTTTTCCTTCAGTCTGCTCATGGAACATTTTGCGAATAATCCGGATACACTCCCGTATCTTATCGGAGCTGCCGGTGGAATCGGACTATCTTTCGTTTTGAGAACGTATCTGGCGTACCGTACCAAGTTCTGTCTATACAAAAACAGCCTGCTCCAGTGATGGAGACAGGCTGTTTTTTAATACCGGGGTCGCAATTACTTGCGGCCGTATTTTTTGTTGAAGCGATCGACACGACCGTCTGCAGCGTTGAACTTTTGACGACCAGTGTAGAATGGGTGCGAGTCCGAAGACACATCCACGCGGATGAGCGGGTACTCGTTTCCATCTTCCCAAGTGATTGTCTCGTTCGAAGAACGTGTAGAACCAGTCAAGAATTTGTACTCAGTAGTTGAATCCATAAATACAACTTTGTTGTAGTTTGGGTGAATTCCTTGTTTCATGGTTGTTTTCTCTCCTTCCGCCCTGGTTCATTTGCTGAGCCAGAGTAAGTTACCTTCCTATACTAAACGATTTTTTAACGACCCGCAATACCTATTTTCAAGTCGTTGTGTCTGTTTTCGTCACACGCGGTTTAACAGGTGCGCGCCGGACAGGCTTCTTCTTTTCTTTCTCCAGTTCAACAAAAAATTCTTCATTATTTTTTGTATCCCGAATCTTTCGTAAGAAGCTGTCGACAAACTCATTGGATTCATTCATTGTCCGACGGATCGTCCATAACGCATCCAATTGTTCTTTCGGTAACAACAACTCTTCTTTCCGTGTTCCGGATTTCCGGATATCAATTGCCGGGAAGATCCGGCGTTCGGATAATTTCCGATCCAGATGAAGTTCCATGTTTCCGGTTCCTTTGAACTCTTCATAAATGACATCATCCATACGTGAGCCCGTTTCCACAAGCGCTGTCGCAAGAATCGTCAGGCTGCCGCCATGTTCGATGTTCCGTGCGGCTCCGAAAAAGCGTTTTGGTTTATGGAAGGCAGCCGGATCAATACCGCCCGATAATGTCCGTCCACTTTGCGGAACGGTTAAGTTGTAGGCCCGTGTCAAACGTGTAATCGAGTCCATTAAGATGACGACGTCTTTTTTATGTTCGACAAGACGCATCGCCCGCTCCAAGACAAGCTCCGAAATCCGAACGTGGTTATCCGGTGTTTCGTCAAACGTCGAACTGACGACATCCGCACCCGGAACAGAACGTTCGATATCCGTTACTTCTTCCGGTCGCTCATCAATCAATAGAATAATCAATTCGACATCCGGGTGATTGACTTGAATCGAATTCGCGATTTCTTTTAATAGAGATGTCTTACCCGCTTTAGGCGGTGCGACGATCAATCCACGTTGTCCGAAGCCGACCGGTGCAATCATGTCCATCACACGAACCGACAGATGACGCGGTTCTGTTTCGAGTCGCATCAAACGATCCGGATAAATCGGTGTCAGTGCTGGGAAGAACAAACGATTCCGAGCGGTATCCGGCGCTTCTCCGTTGACGGCTTCCACACTTAATAATCCTTGGAACCGCTCATTTTCTTTTGGTGGTCGGACTTTTCCAGTCACGACGTCGCCATTACGAAGGTTAAATCGACGGATTTGTGAGGCTGCGATATAGATGTCTTCAGAGGATTGTGAATAGTTGATGGGACGAAGGAAGCCGAAGCCGCCGTCATTTTGCATCTGTGGATTACCGGGGATCACTTCTAATACCCCTTCGAGGAAATAAAGACCAGTCGACTCCGCCTGTGCTTTCAAAATCTTAAACATCAGTTCACGTTTGCGGGCTTCCCGGTACTGCGGCACATTTTTTGTTTTGGCAATTTCATATAAGTCTTTTAGTGTCAGATTGCTTAATTGAGCAAGTGTATAGGATCGTTCTGGTTTGTCAGTTTTTTCAGTTGGCATCTGCATTCACCTATTCTTCGTATAAATTCAGGAGCAAAGGGTTCAATCATATTCTTCTACATTATTATGTCGCATTTTCTATGTGAATTAAAGGTATCACATTTCCTCTCATTCGTCGTGATTTAAAAAATGGAAATTTCTTCTTTGTAATATTCGAGTATATTATTGCAGTTATGTTACAAAAATAGCTTGTTTTGTAGTCTAACTGAAAAAACGTTTACATAGATTCGCATGCTAAGATAATCGTGCAGAGAAAAATCTTACACAGTTGTAAGGAAAACTGCTTAAACAAACACTTAATGAGATACATCATATAACTCGGTTGACACAATTACTTTAAACGACATGGAGGATTATATATATGAAACGTTTTCTAGCATCAGTTGCGACAGCAGCATTAGTGGTTTCAGGATTTGCATCAGTGGGAACAGATAAAGTTGAGGCTGCTTCTACAGTAACAAAAGTAAAAATCACAGATAATGGACTTCGTGTTCGTACAGCACCTTCAACAAAAGCAAGCATCGTTGGTAAAGTAAACGCCGGCCAAACATTTACATACAAAGGTAAATCAGGCAGCTGGACTAAAATTTCATACAGTGGTAAAACACGTTACGTTTCTACTCAGTATACGAAAACATACAAAGCTTCTACTTCAACTGCTAAAAAATCAACAACTTCATCTTCAACACGTACACGTCTTCTAAGCGAAGCTGCTAAACATAAGGGTACTCCTTACGTATGGGGCGGAACGACAACTCGTGGATTTGACTGCTCTGGATTCACAAGCTACGTTTACAAAAAAGCAGCAGGTAAAACTTTACCGCGTACGTCTTCTTCACAATACTCGTCTTCTAAAAAAGTCAGCGTCTCAAACGTTCAACCGGGAGATCTTGTTTTCTTCTCACACGGTAGCGGCATTCAACACGTCGGTATGGCGACAAGCAAATCAAGCATGGTCAACTCGGAAACGGGCGGCGTTAAATACTCAAGCTTCAAATCAGGATACTGGGGTTCACGCCTTGTCGGCGCGGGTTCATACCTATAATTCAAAATAACCAAGCGGTTGAGCATCGGCTCGATCGCTTTTTTTCTACTCTATTATACAAGGAGGACATATCATGAACGTATTAATTACCGGGGCTTCTGCCGGAATCGGTCGCGAACTTGCCTATCTGCATGCTGATCAAGGACACCATCTGTTGCTCGTCGGACGAAACGTCGAACAACTGTTTGAAACGAAACACTTTGTCGAACAACGGGGCGGCTCTGCCATCGTTCTCCCGTATGACATCGGGCAAACCGTTCAAATCAAAGCCTTATTACGTGCGACAGAACACACTCCCGTTGATGTTTTGATCAACAATGCCGGTTTTGGTCTCTACGGTGAATTTCTCGAGACCGATTTATTACGCGAAGAAAATATGATTGACGTCAACATCAGGGCGCTGACGTATTTGACGAAAACCTTTGCCCGACGGATGAAAGTTCAAGGGAGTGGACGGATTATTCAGATCGCTTCGACTTCCTCTTTTCATGGTGGTCCTTTCCTGAGCGTCTACTATGCGACAAAAGCCTATGTCCTCAGCTTTTCCGAAGCACTGACAGACGAACTTGCACCATATAATATTCAGGTGACGGCCGTTTGCCCGGGTGCTACGCATACCGATTTCGCCAAAACGGCCAATCTTGCAACGTCCGGATTGTTTAAACGACCGGGAATCATGGATGCTAAAACAACGGCTCAACTTTCCTTCACCGGATACATGAAAGGAAAAACGCTTGTCATTCCGGGACGGAGTAATGCAGTATATGTCTTCATGACACGCTTGTTTTCTCGTCGTAAACTGGTTCAGATGACACACCAGTTGCAAGCTCCGACACAGAGTTTTTAATTCAGATTTTGTCATTTCCATTCGAGTGGCCTTTTATAAATCCGATATCAGAGCCTGACTCATAAGTCACTCCAAAATCAATTCTCATGACGAACGTTTCCTACATCCTCGCTTTCCACGGGCGGGAGGCAAGCCGCGGCATCTCGCATTAATATGCAATCTGCCGGGTCTTCCCTATCCCTGACGGAAGTGCAAATCGCACTTTCTTTTCCCGTAGGAGTCGAGAATGTATGTCTCCGTTCTACAGTAATCAAATAACCGATGATCCTTTTCATGGGATCATCGGCTGTTTCTATGCTCATTCACGACAGTATGATGAGTAATTGAGATACCTCATACAAATGCTCTTATTTCTTGTACAAAAAGAAAAAAGAGTTGAATTTCCGGATCAAACATCGAAAATCCAACTCTCTTTATTCATTTTTTAAGTCATGACTCGCATGTAGCATCAAACTGCATTCCCTTTTCGAAAAGAATTACGTTCTTCACTCGACTCCTACGGGAAAAAGCGCGGTGTTCCGCGCTGTCAGAGACAAACAAGACCCGACTACTTGTCCATTTGGACAAAGTAGGCGCGACTTGTGTCTCGCCCGAGGAAAGCGGGTGAAGAAAACGTAGATTCTTTTGGATAAGCCTGTCATGCCGATTACTTAATAACGAGCTTTGGTTTTTTCTTGAACGAGTGAATCCCTTCGACGAAACGAACCGTTCCCGATTTCGCCCGCATGACGACAGAGTGTGTCTGACCACCTTGCGCGCTGAATTGAACACCCTTCATCAACTCGCTGTCCGTGACACCTGTAGCGGCAAAGATACAGTCATCTCCCGTGACAAGGTCATCCATCATCAGGATTTTCGACGGATCTTCGATGCCCATCTTTTTGCAACGCGCGACTTCCGCGTCATCTGCTGGCAAGAGGCGTCCTTGGAGTTCTCCACCGAGACATTTTAAAGCAACTGCTGCTAGAACACCTTCTGGCGCACCACCTGAACCAAGTAACATATCGATTCCGGTATGCGGGAAAGCGGTATTGATCGCTGCTGCGACATCACCGTCTCCAATCAGGCGAATGCGGGCTCCGGTTGCGCGGATCCGTTGAATGATCTCTTCATGTCGTTCCCGGTCAAGAATCGAGACGACGACGTCTTCGATTTCTTTATTTTTTGCTTTCGCGACCGCCGCGATATTTTCTTCGATCGTCGCATCCAGACTGATGTGTCCAGCCGCTTCCGGTCCGACCGCAATTTTATCCATATACATATCCGGAGCATGCAATAAATCCCCGGCATCTGCTACAGCAAGCACCGCAAGCGCTCCCCATGTTCCTTTGGCGACAATGTTTGTTCCTTCGAGCGGATCGACCGCGACGTCAAGACGTGGTCCGTATCCATTTCCGAGCTTCTCACCGATATACAGCATCGGTGCTTCATCCATTTCTCCTTCGCCGATGACGACCGTTCCTTTCATCGGGATTGTGTCAAATACATCACGCATGGCGCTGGTTGCTGCGTCATCTGCCTCGTTTTTCAAGCCCTTCCCCATCCAACGTGCCGAAGCCAGTGCTGCCGCTTCCGTTACGCGTACGAGTTCCATTGATAAACTTCTTTCCATGTGTATAATCCCCTCTCCCTGACTGAAAAAACTTTACACCGTTTCACGCCATACGAGCGCACCGAGTGTTTTTAACTTCTCGACGAACTGTTCATAGCTTTGATCAAGCATTTCTGCGTGATGCAACAACGTTTCACCGGACGCCATCATACCGCTCAAGACGAGCGCTGCCGCCCCGCGCGGATCGTGCGCTTCGATTTCCGTGCCGCGTAATGTTTCGCCGCCGCGAATGATAATCGACGCATCTTCGTGTGTAATCCGTGCATTCAGCCGCCGCATTTCCTGAACATGCCGGAAACGTTGCGGATACAGTTTATCGACGACCACACTCGCGCCTTTTGGTTTCAGCAAAACGGCTGAAATGATCGGTTGAAGATCGCTCGGGAATCCGCCGTAATGGAAAACACGAATATCAATCGGCTTCGCCATATCAATGGATGCCGTAACCGAATCATCGGTCTGCTCGACTTTAGCGCCAAACCGTTCCAGCTTTTGAATGATGCTCTCAAGATGCAACGGAATGACATTATCGACCGTCACCCGTCCGAGAACGGCCCCCATCGCAAGAAACGTCCCCGCCTCCATCCGGTCCGGAATCAATGTATGCCGGCACCCTTGCAACGTCTTGATTCCTTTAATGCGAATCTCATCGGTCCCTGCACCTTTGACACTCGCTCCCATGTTCGTCAGCATCGTACTGACATCGATGACTTCCGGATCACATGCTGCATTTTCAATGACCGTCGTTCCTTCTGCCATGACGGCGACAAGCAACGCACTGATTGTGGCACCAAACGAAGGAAGATCCAAATAAATCCGGTTCCCCTTCAATTCTTCGACATGCATGTAGTAAACCCCTTGTTCATTACGCATTGAGACCCCGAGTCGCTCCAGTGCCTTAATGTGTAAATCAATCGGTCGAGGACCGATGGCATAACCACCGGGCAGACCGACGACTCCCTTTTTGAATCGTGCCGCGAGGACACTCATCAGGTAAATTGATCCACGTAATCGTCGTGTGTCAGTCCCTGTAAGTGGCATCGGTTCGACATGACTCGGGTCAATCGTCACCATATCGCCTTGGCGTGTCACGACGGCTCCAAGCATTTCAATGATTTGAATCATCGTCGTGACATCCCCAATGTCCGGCACTCCCTCAAGAATGACCTGTTGATCAGTCAATAGTGCAGCCGCGAGACACGGAATTGCACTCTGTTTCGATCCACTGATCATGACGGTCCCTTCAAGACGTTGTTGTCCTACGATATGCAAAATGTCCACATTCCATCAACCTTTCTCTACAATCTATTATTGCTGCGCTTTTTCCCAGTCAGCGAGGAAGCGTTCAATTCCTTGCGTCGTTAACGGGTGTTGCGTCAGTGATTCAATGACATTCAGCGGAATTGTTGCGATGTCCGCACCCGCAAGTGCTGCGTTTGTGACGTGAACCGGATTCCGGACAGATGCCGCAATGATTTGTGTCGGAATATCATGGATGACGAAGATTTGGGCAATCGTTTCAACGAGTCCCATTCCGTCTTGACCGATATCATCCAAACGTCCGAGGAACGGTGAGACATATGTCGCGCCGGCACGTGCTGCAAGTAAGGCTTGGTTTGCGTTAAAGATCAACGTGACGTTCGTCGTAATCTTTTCTTTTGACAAGGCTGCGACGGCTTCGAGACCGGCCGGTGTCATCGGAACCTTTACCGTAATGTTCGGTGCGATCTGAGCCAGTTCCTTCCCTTCCCGGATCATTCCCTCTGCATCCAGTGCAATAACTTCTGCACTGACCGACACATCGCCGACGATTGCGCAAATTTCACGGAGTCGTGTATGGAAATCGACGCCTTCTTTTGCGACGAGTGACGGGTTTGTTGTGACCCCGTCTAAAATCCCCATTTTATGTGCTTTTTTAATATCCTCTACGTTCGCTGTATCGATAAAAAATCTCATCTCTCTCTTTCCCCTTTCATCCTGTAAAGTTCCCTTGAAATCGCTTACTCTTTCATTATAAATTTTTTTACCGAGAAGTCCTAACGTTTTCAGAAACAATCTCGTGATTCGGATGAAAAAAAACACGATAGACGAATGTCTACCGTGCTTTTTGCGTGGAAAATTAAGCTTTGTTGCTTGAACCAAACTCACGCATCTTACCGATGACCGTTTGTTTGATTGCTTCGCGACCTGGTGCGATGAATACGCGTGGGTCATATGCTTCTGGTTTCTCAGCCAAGACTTCACGAACCACTTTCGCGAACGAAATTTGGTTTTCCGTGTTGACGTTGATTTTCGAAGTACCAAGCGAAATTGCTTTTTCGATATCGTGTGTCGGGATTCCTGTTCCACCGTGAAGAACGAGTGGGAGGTCCGTTGCGTTACGGATTTCTTCCATTTCAGTGAAACCAAGGTTTGGTTCACCTTTGTATGGTCCGTGAACAGAACCGAGTGCAGGAGCAAGCGTGTCGATACCAGTTTCTTTAACGATGCGAACGCAGTCGTCAAGTTTCGCGTACATGACATCACCGATGACGTCGTCTTCTTGTCCGCCAACTGTACCAACTTCTGCTTCAACCGAAACACCTTTCGAATGCGCATACTCAACAACAGCTTTTGTTGTTTCGATATTTGTGTCGATCGGGCTGTGTGAATCGTCGATCATTACAGATGTAAATCCAGCGTCGATCGCTTCTTTACATTTTTCAACGCTCGAACCGTGGTCGAGGTGGATAGCAACAGGAACTGTTACTTTCATGTCGTGAACGAGACCTTCTACCATTTTAACAACTGTGTAGAATCCGCCCATGTGACGTGCTGCACCTTCAGATACTCCAAGAATGACCGGTGACTGCTCTTCTTGAGCCGCACCGAGTACTGCTTGAGTCCACTCGAGGTTGTTGATGTTGAATTGACCTACTGCGTACTTACCTTCGAGAGCTTTGTTTAACATGTCTGTCATAGATACTAATGGCATAATGACATCCTCCTCTGTTTTGATCGCTACTTACACGTAAACGTGCATTTTCAGACTGATTATAACACACTGTTTCACCGGAACGTACAGCATTTCACTCCGAAATTAGGATTGTGACGACGACGTGAAGGATTAACCGCTTACATCGTTCGAAATTTGCACAGCTACTTCTTTTTTTAATTCAAAGATGTCAAACGGCTTCCCGAAGAAAGCGACGACACCAAGTCGCTTCGCTTCTTCCATCGCTTCTTTTTCATCCAAAGCCGTCATTAAAATCGTCCGAATCCGGTGTCCGATTTCCTCTTGATGGCGCAACACTTCAAGACCGGTCCGTCCCGGCATGTTGACATCCATCAACAATAAATCATATTCCGTCTCCTTCAGTCGCTCGATGGTCTCGAGACCATCAACCGCGACATCGGTCGTATAGCCCTGTGCCCGAAACAATTGTGCCAGTAAATTCCGAATCCCCGGTTCATCTTCCGCGATGAGTAATCTCCCTTTCATCTCCCACACTCCTCCTCTAGTTATTTCCATTCTACATGAAAGCAAAACTTGCTATATACTATCCTTGAGAGAAAGTTAGAGAGGATGTTTGAAATGCTGAAAATTTTAGCGACACAGTTCAACGGAAAACTACAAACGCTTGCAAAACAAGAAGATGAATTATTTGACGTCGTCCGTCTGCTTGCTCAGGCACTCGTCGGTCAAGGAAAAGTCTATCTCGATGCATACGGTGAATTCGAAGGACTGTATCCAATGTTGTCCGACGGTCCGGATCAAATGAAACGTGTCACGAAGATCAAAGACCATAAAACATTACACGCCGTCGACCGCGTCTTGATTTTCACACCGGATACGGAACGCTCCGACCTGCTGGCGTCGCTTGCCCGTTATGATGCGTGGCACACACCGTATTCCATCATCACGCTTGGTGACATGACGGAAACACTCGAACGGTCGATTGCACCGCTCGCCTTGAAATTCAATAAAGGACTGCTTCCGGCTGAGGACGGTTCCCGTCACGGGTTACCGAGTCTTGCGCTCGGTGCCTTCCTGTTGACGCACATCCTGACGCAGTTACAAGAGATGACCGAAGAGTGGGAATGACGCTTTTCTTCTATAGTAATAGACACAATCACCCTGCCTCTAACTCAGAGACAGGGTGATTTGATCGTACGCGTTATTTTTTTACTCGCCAAGCGATGCTTGGATGAAGTCATGGAACAAGGCTTGCGGACGTTCCGGACGCGAAATCAATTCCGGGTGGAACTGACATGCGACAAACCATTTGTGTTCAGGAATCTCGATGATTTCGACCAAACGACCGTCCGGGCTTGTACCGGAGAAAATCATGCCGTTTGCTTCGAACTGTTCACGGAATTCGTTGCCGAACTCATAACGGTGACGGTGACGTTCGTAGACGAGTTCGCTTGAATAAGCAGCACGTGCTTTCGAACCGTCTTCGAGCTTACATGGATAAAGACCAAGACGAAGCGTTCCGCCTAAATCTTCGATATCTTTTTGCTCCGGAAGCAAATCGATGATCGGATACGGTGTCGCCGGATCAATTTCCGCCGAGTGCGCACCGTCTAAGTTCAAGACGTTACGGGCGAATTCAACTGTCGCCAGTTGCATGCCGAGACAAATACCGAAGAATGGTACATTGTTTTCCCGGGCGAAACGTGTCGCTTCGATTTTCCCTTCGATGCCGCGCTCTCCGAATCCACCTGGAACCAGGATGCCGTTTGCCGAACCGAGTAGTTCTTGAACGTTGTCTCGTGTGACGTCTTCTGCATTGATCCAGTCGATTTCGATGTCGCTGTTGAACGCAAAACCGGCATGCTTCAACGCTTCTGCGACTGAAATGTACGCGTCACGCAATTCGACATACTTCCCGACGAGGGCAATTTTTGTTTTCTTCTCGAGGTGTGTCACGGTATGAACAAGTTGTTTCCATGCTGTCATGTCGGCAGCCGGTGTATCGAATTTGAAGTAGTCACAGACGAGTTGGTCCATGCCTTGGCGTTGCAAGTTGAGCGGCACTTCATACAATGTCGATGCATCTTTTGCTTCGATGACTGCTTCCGGACGTGTATCACAGAAGAGAGCAATTTTGTCTTTCATCTCTTGCGGTACGTCATGTTCCGCACGAAGAACGATGATGTCCGGCTGAATCCCGTAGCTACGGAGTTCCTTGACACTGTGTTGCGTCGGTTTCGTCTTCAGCTCACCTGCAGCTGCAAGATACGGAACAAGCGTACAGTGCACGTACATGACGTTTTCTTTGCCGATGTCATTTTTCACTTGGCGAATGGCTTCGATGAACGGAAGCGACTCGATATCCCCTACTGTTCCGCCAATCTCTGTGATAACAACGTCAGCACCTGTCTCTTTTCCGGCACGGAAGACACGGTCTTTGATTTCATTCGTGATGTGCGGAATGACTTGAACTGTTCCGCCGTTGTAATCGCCGCGGCGTTCTTTTTTGAGAACCGTCGAGTAGATCCGGCCTGATGTGACGTTCGCGTTCTGACTGAGGTTGATGTCGATGAAACGTTCGTAGTGACCAAGGTCAAGGTCAGTTTCAGCACCGTCGTCCGTCACGAATACCTCACCGTGTTGGTATGGGCTCATCGTGCCCGGGTCAATATTGATGTACGGATCGAATTTTTGAATCGTGACGTTTAGGCCGCGATTTTTTAAAAGACGTGCCAGCGATGCTGCCGTGATCCCTTTACCGAGTGACGATACTACCCCACCGGTTACGAAAATATACTTTGTCATGATTAAATTGCTCCCTTCCCGAGTCCAGAAATCTGTCAGAGGTCATAAAAAAATAAAAAAGCAAAAGTGCCCCCATTCACAGGAGACACTTTTGCTGAAATTAAGCACGTTGCTTAAAGAAGCCCATGACTAACTTACGTCATTCCGAAAACTTCGTCAAGCATATTTTTCAAGAAAAAAATCAGACGTACTTTTGTCAGCCGTCAACGAAAAAACTGCCGTTTTTCCGTTCAAAAAACAGCAGATTTCAGTTGTTGCGGTTGTTACATTTCTTCTTCATCTTCCTCGAAATCTTCGAGGTCTTCTTCATCCAGATCGTCTTCGAGATCATCAATGACCGCGACCTTTTTGAATGTATCTTCATCTTCGCTGTCGTCAGCAGAATCATAATCAGCTGTTTTCGCGAACGTATCGAGATCGTCTTCGATCGTTTCGAATTCATCTTCTTCCGCATCGTAATTGAACTCTTCTTCAAACTCATCGAGTTCTCCGCGTTGACGTGCTTCGATGACCAAATCTTCATCCGATTTGTCAAACGGATACCACGCACGAAGAGACCAACGGTTGGCTCCGACGTTAACGAAGTTGCCGTCGATGTTCATGTCTGTATAAAGTTGAGCAAGTTTTTCAAACTTGTCTTCTTCATTTGTAAACGTATGATATTTTTCGATTTCTTTCGTGATGTCATCGAAAGTGATAGGCTGTTCGCCTGCTTCTTGCAACATTTCATTGACGAAGTTGATCAGTGAAAGATCAGTGATTTCTTCTTTACTTAAACGGCTGAGGCTCATTGTGACGGCCACTTCCTTTCATTTGCGTTCAATCCATTACTTCTCATTATACGCAAAATGCCTTTTAAAAATCCAGTCCCTCGTCAAAAAAAGATTGTTTGTGAAACAAATCGGGTTTTTGACGCGGTCAAAAAAGGAATAATGCAGGGAGAAGAAGGAGGAATGACGCATGGAAATGACAATCGAACGGGTGAATGATTTTGACGGCTACAACTGGCTTCCGCTGCTTGCCAAAAGTTCACAGGAAGAGTTGATGTTCGTTGAACACATGTTACGCAACCGCCGGCAGGAAACCTTTCAAGAAAACGGCGAAGCGATGTTCGTCGTCTTATCGCCGACCAATCAAGTCCTCGCCTGTGGTGGTTATATGAAACAATCCGGTCAGACCAAAACAGGCCGGATCCGCCATGTCTATGTCTTACCGGAAGCACGGTCGCACGGCATCGGGACGGCACTACTCGAAAAAATCGTGTCCGAAGCTTTCTTGACGTATGATCGTTTGGTCCTCTACAGCGAGCAAGCGGAACCGTTTTATCAAGGACTTGGATTTCAGCCGGCAACCGGTGAAAAGATTACACATGCGCTCGATAAATCCGCTTTCGCTAATACGAACCGATGAATTGACATATCGGAAATTATCGATTAGATTGATGGCATGACACATCAAGTTGATCTTTTTAAAGCTCTGTCGAACGAAGTACGGCTCGATATCTTACGTTGGCTCAAAGATCCTCAAACTCATTTCAATAAACCGACCGCTCACTTGTCAACGAATTCCGCTGAAAAAGGAGGCGTTTGTGTCGGTGATATCCAGGAGAAGGCAAATTTGTCCCAATCCACGGTATCCCAGTACTTGGCGATGTTACAAAAAGTCGGACTGCTCGAATCAGAACGGCACGGCAAGTGGACCTATTATCGGCGAAATGAACAAAAGATCAGCGAACTGGCGGAGTACCTCAAGGGAGAACTCTAACGGGTTTTCCTTTGCTCACATATCGACATTTCTCGATATATAGATTTGTTAAAGAAAGAAGTGACGGATTGTGAAATTCATTTATTACTTGTTCGCCTTGCTTGCCGGCATCTCACTCAGCATCGAAGGCGCGATTTATGGGGAACTCGGCAACAGTATCGGCAAACTCGAGAGCAGTTTTTATAATTTCTTTGCCGGGACGATCATCATCGGCATCATCATGCTCTTTTTCGGAAAAGGCTCGCTCGGCTACACGTTTAAGGCACCGAAATGGACGTTGCTCGGCGGACTGCTCGGAAGTATCTACTTAACGATTCTCATCATCAGTATCCCGCTCGTCGGTGTCGGCTTGGCGATGATCAGCGTCATCATCGGTCAGATGATTGCCAGCATGATCATCGAACACAAAGGCTGGCTCGGGAGTCCACGGGTCGCCATCAATAAAGATAAGTTGATCGCATCCGGTCTGATGGTCATCGCCCTATTTTTGATTTTTTAAGGAGGAATCTTGATGAATATCGCATTACTTGGTATGACGCTGCTTGGAGGTGTACTCCTCAGCGCCCAATCTTCAATCAACGGCGCTTTCGGTCAAAAAGCGGGGGCACTGGAAAGTACGTTTTTGACGTTCTTCACCGGCATGTTGCTGCTTGCACTCGCTGTCCTTTTCTTTGGACAAGGAGATGTCCTGATGTTGCTTGACGCCCCACGCTGGCAACTCAGTGCCGTCTGGTTCGGCGTCAGTTATCTGTTCTTGACTATTCTCGCTGTTCCCAAGATTGGTGTCACAGCAGCCAGCATCGCAACCGTCATCGGACAGTTGTCTGCCGGAATGGTGCTTGATCACTTCGGGACATTCGGTGGGGTCGAAGTGGCGTTTGATCTCAAACGATTTGCCGGTCTCTTGTTCATGCTCGCTGCTTTGTTCTTCATTTATCGCGGCAACAAACGGCGCGCTGTTGCTCCTGCTTCCGACTCGATCGCTTCTTGATTATGATATCCAAAGCATGACTGACCTAAAAGGAATCACTCACTCGTTTCACGCGACTCCTACAGGAAAAAGCGCAAGTCAACTTGCGCTGTCAGAGACGAACAAGACCCACTTTCCCGCCTCATTGAGGCAGGGAAGTTGGCTTGTGTCTCGCCTGAGGAAAGCGCGTGAAAGAAAGAGTGATTCCTTTTGAACATGACTAGGGGGTGACAGACTTGAAATCTGTCATCCCCTGATCTGTATAAAAACCAACTTTTCAGTCCATCCTGTTCTACTTGTCTTGCCCGTTCAAATACATCAAGGCATCCACTGCCAGCTGATGATCTGCTTCTTGCGATAAACCGGACACGGTGATTGTCCCGATAACACCGACTCCTGTGACACGGATCGGAAAGGAACCGCCCGCATCGGCATAGTCGGCCGGATTGACGGCGTACATCGTATGGTAGGACCGTTGCTTGCTTTCATTGTAGAGACGCATGTAGAGCGAACTGTGACCGTGCCGGAGCACGACGTTCGATTTCCGGCGGATCCACTCTTCCTGATCCGGTGCCGTTCCATCGAGTGCTGCGTAAAACAAACGTTGTCCGTTTCGCTTCAGTTCGACGGCGACGGACAACTGTTCCTGCAACGCCCGCTCGATGACATATTGTCCGGCCCGCAGTGCCTCCTGATTCGTAAAACTCTGTAACGTCAAGGTGTGCTCTTGTGCCAACAACTCCGTCAGTTTCATCCCTTCCACTCCTTCCGCAGAATTTTTCGTCCGGTCTCACTGCTCAATCGGACCGCTTCAATCAGTTGCATCGTCTTCAAAGCATCGGTCAGGTCGACCGGTAACGCACCGGTCGCAAGCCCTTTCGCCAACGCTTCATAAAACCCAAGGTAGTTTCCCGGAAGTGTCGCCAACCGTTCCGGCGGCTGATCGGCAATCTGCAGATAACCGTAGTTCTCTTCCTCGTCCCGTCCAAATACGTGATCGATTGGTTGACCGGACGCCAGTCGGGCTTCTTGCGGATCCATCCCGTATTTGACGTAACTGCCGCGTGTCGCATGTAACTCAAACCGCGGGGTTGGTCCTTGGATGAAGGAGTTTGACCGTAAGACGACACGGCGCTTTCCGTAAAATAACGTCATCTGGAACCCGTCATCCGTCTCTGCCCCGTCACGCTGGAACAAGACATCACCGATCACCGCATCCGGTTCTCCGAATAAAGCGAGCGCTTGATCAATCAAATGGGAACCAAGGTCGAATAAAATTCCGGAGCCCGGTCCCTTCTGTTCGCGCCACCGGTCCCGTACGACCGGACGATAGCGGTCAAACCGCGATTCAAGCCATTGCCAGTCGCCGATCTCATTCATTTCAATCAACTGCTCGATCGTCAAGAAATCGCCGTCATACCGTCGATTTTGATAAACTGCGACCCGCACACCATGCTGATTGGCAAGGCGCATCAGCTCTTCCGCTTCTTCAATCGTCACGACCGCCGGTTTTTCAAGCAAAACGTGTTTTTTCGCCTCGATTGCCTGTTTTGCCATGTCAAAATGTAAGGCGGTTGGCGTCGTAATGATGACCAGTTCCGTCTGTTTGTCTTGAAGTGCTTCCTCTAACGTCGCGATGACTGTCGCATCCGGAAAGACGGTCGCGACTTTCTCGCCTTGGCTCGAGACGACTTGACGGACCGTAAACTCCGGTAACGCTTGAATCAATGGGGCATGAAATGTCACGGCTGAAAATCCGAATCCGACAAGCGTCGTTTGAATCGTCGTCATGCTTGTTCCTCCTCTGCTATTTCGAGCAAGACTGCCGCTTGGCTTAACCAGTCCTGCCATCTGTCTGTTGGTTGTTCGTCAGTGATCAAGACGTCAATCTGGTCAAGGTCACAGACCTTGTGCAGAAAACGTTTCTCGAACTTCGTCCGGTCGGCGAGCACGATGACCTCACCGGCACTGCGGATCATGGCTTTTTTGACGATCGCTTCTTCGAGATTTTCAGCAAACACGCCTTGTTCTGTCAGACCACACGCTCCGAGAAACACACGATCGACCTGATAGTTTAAAATATCATCAGCCGTCTTGATTCCGACCAAGCTGCGCGCATGCCGATCAAACTTTCCTCCGGTCACATACAAATCGATTTCCGGTCGTGCCTCGACCTGCTCGACGATCGCGAGGGAGTTCGTGACGATGTGGAGTGGTTGTACCGGGAGATGAACGGTCATCCGGGCGACCGTCGTCGCGGCATCCAAGATGATGGTTTGATTCCGTTCGACATAGCGGACGGCCCGTTTTGCAATACGGTTTTTTTCCGGTTGTTCCGTTCGTCGATCGTATTGTACGGTCGTGTTCGTCCCGACACGAATCAAGCCGTTTTTGACCCGGATGATCTTGCCCTCCTGCTCAAGTGCAATCAGATCACGACGCGCCGTATCCCGTGAAATCCGGTATTCTTCCATCACCTGATCGAGTGAAATCTCAGGGGTCGTCTTGATCCATTCGCGCATTTGCTGCAATCGTTCCTGTTGCGCCATTCGGATTCCCTCCCATTCTTTTCTTTATTTTAAGTTTTTAAATTAAAATATGCAATTTTAACGCAAAATATATTCGTTGAATTCGGGTAAAGAAAACTAGGACTTAGATTTAAAAAGGAGGAATCACGTATGCGTACGATTTTCATTACCGGTGCCTCGTCCGGCATAGGTCTTGCGACCGCCACTCGATTCGCTGAAGAGGGATGGACGGTCTACGCTGGAATCCGCGAATTGACGCCGACACTCGAGCAACAAGCTATGCCGCATCTGCATTTTCTTGAAGTCGATGTCACCGATCTTGCGAGCCTGAAACAAGCCGTCGCCGTCATCGAGCAAGAAGTCGGGCATCTGAATGCCTTATTTTGTAATGCCGGGCAAGGGTTGTTGCGGGCGCTCGGACAAGCGACGAGTTACGAAATCCATCAACTGTTTGATATCAACGTCTTTGGCGTCATGCGAACAATTGAATGTTGTCTGCCGCTGCTCAAAGCCGCTCCGCACGGAAGTCATCTGCTCGCGACCTCAAGCATCAGCGGTCTTGTCGGTCAGCCGATGAATGAAATTTATTGTGCCAGTAAATTTGCTCTCGAAGGATTGTTCGAGAGTCTCGCCACTTATTACAAACCGTTTTTCTCGATTGATGTCACATTGATTGAACCGGCTGCCGTCGAGACGAACTTTACCGCAAGCGTCCTCGATCGCCTCGAGCAGACGGGCGGACTACACGAGGATGACTTCAAGCCGATTGTCGAGAGCTATTTACGCACCTACCGCATCCGTCATCAAGACCGGCAATCAGCGGATGACATCGCCGAGTTGGTATTCGATCTCGTCCACGCAGACGAAAAGCCGTTACGCGTCCGAACTACACCGGAAGATGAAGCATTCGTCGCCCATAAAACGGCGAACGATCCATCCGGTCTGATTGGAACCGTCAAAACCCGGCAACTGACGTTAAATTTAGACTGATTCCCCTGTTGTTCAAAATAATATCATTTCAGCTATTTCTTCTTTCTATAATGAGACTATCTCGCTAAATCTCTACAGAAGGACGGTTTTTCATGACGAATTTGTTTGTGTACGCAGCCGTCTATTTGATTCCGACGTTCATCATGTTTTATCAAAATTAGGCGAGAATACGCCCACTTCTAAACGAAGTGAAAGTGGGAGACGAATCGCTTGCCTGCCTTTCGGGTATATTCCCTTTGAAGGAGGTGAAAAATGGTGTTGAAGCACAAGGCCTACAAATTCAGAATCTACCCCACAAAAGAGCAGGAAATCCTGATTGCGAAGACGATCGGGTGTTCGCGCTTCATCTTCAACCACTTCTTGGCGAAGTGGGATGAATTGTACAAGACCACTGGAAAAGGACTGTCCTACGGTTCTTGTTCCAAAGAAATTCCTTTGTTGAAGCAGGAGTTCGACTGGTTGAAGGAAGTGGATAGTACATCTGTTCAGATCAGCGTCAAATATCTTGCTGATGCGTTTGACCGCTTCTTCAAGAAGCAGAACGAACGCCCTCGTTTCAAGTCCAAGCGCCATCCCGTCCAGTCGTACAAAACCAACATCCAAGGCAAAAACCAGCTTCCTGAAGTCTCGATTGGATGCAACCAGCTCAAACTTCCGAAGCTGAAATGGGTTCGTTTCGCCCACTCGAAACAGGTCACAGGCCGTATCTTGAACGCCACGATCCGACGCAACGCTTCAGGCAAATACTTCGTCTCCCTGCTCGTCGAGCAGGAGATCAACGAGCCGCCGAAGACCGGTTCATCTGTCGGCGTCGACGTCGGACTCAAGAACTTTGCCATCCTGTCAGATGGAACGGTCTACAAGAATGACCGTTACTTCCGTAAGCTCGAGAAGAAACTGGCGTGCGAACAGCGTAAGCTCTCCCGCCGTCAACGCATCGCCTTGAACAAGAAAGTCACGCTTTCCGAGGCAAGGAACTATCAGAAGCAGAAGCGGAAGGTTGCCCGCATCCACGAGAAAATCGCCAACAAGCGCACCGACTTCCTGCACAAGGTATCGACCGAGATCGTCCAAAACCACGACGTCATCGGTATCGAGACCTTACAGGTGAAGAACATGCAGAAGAACCGCAAGTTGAGCAAGTCCATCTCGGACGTCAGTTGGTCGGAGTTCTTCCGCATGCTCGAATATAAGGCGGACTGGTATGGGAAGACCGTCGTAAAAGTCGACAAGACCTTTGCTTCAAGTCAACTGTGCTCCAGTTGCGGCCACCAACACAAAGACGTGAAACATCTTGGCTTGCGTGAATGGACATGTCCGAGTTGCGGCATCCATCACGACCGGGATGTGAACGCAGGACTGAATCTTAAACAAGAAGCCGAACGTATCTTAGCTTCTTCAACCGTCGGGACGACGGGGTTAGCCTGATCAGGTTTCGACCGTTAGGTCGGATAACTCAGGAATCCTTCACCTCTAAGTGAAGCGTAGGTGGAGGTAGTTCAATGTTGTATGATCAGACACCGGACCAGCTTCATCAGTTCATGTCGTCACTCTTAAAGACGTTCCAAGACAATCCGTTGATTTTGGAAGAAGCGTGGATTGAGATTCGGACGAGCATCGGTCTCAGTTATTCCCCTGACCACGGCATCAGTCTCGATACGTTGATCCATCATGCCGATCAAGCGATGTACCATATCAAACATAATGGCAAAAACGGATACCGGATTCATGATACGCTGGATCCGATACAACGACCGTATGAAGGAGGAGCCAGATGATTTCCGCGTTCGCTATTTTTTCACGCCTGTTCAAAGGAATACGTCGCGCTTTCCACTTGTCGTACTTCCAAGGGTTATTGATTCTCTGTCTGTTGACATTGATTTCCGGAACGATTTTTTACAGCACCCAAGAAAATTTATCGGTCGTCGATGCGCTCTACTTTTGCATCACGACACTGAGTACAGTCGGGCATCCGACATTTGCCCCCGTCACGACGCTCGGGAAAATCTTTACGATGGCGTACATCACGATCGGATGCGGGTTGTTTTTAACGCTGATCGCGACGCTGTCCTATGTCTTGATCAAACAGCCGGAAGAGTGAGAGGAGAGACTATCGATGCGACACGCTGCCATTCAAAACAATTTCGACTGGTGTCGTTTAATCTGTGAGTTGCATGGGTGTACCGTGACGGAAACGGCGGATAGTTGGGTCGCCAAAGGAGATGTTCCGCTCCTCTATCCGGAAATGATGGTCCGCGCTCACCAACAACAACTTGATCTGTCCGGTGTCAGGAGCATCAAGGATTGTACGGCCGGTTACGATTTTTCACGTGCCGGTTTGACGCATCTCTTTACAGCGGAATGGATCACCCGCCGCCCGATTCTCGATCGTCGGGCTTTACCTGCTGATTGGACCGTCGTGCGTAACGTGCAGGAAGCGGCACGTTTTTTCGCCATCCTCGAAACGGAAGATGTCCCGCACAAGCTGTTTGAACGTTCCGATGTCCGGCTGTTTTTTTCCGAACAGCAACAAGCGGGATTCATCGCCTATTCGAACAGACAGACGACCGGTCTGTCCCACCTGACCTCAAACTATCTCGACGAACGGCTGTGGGATGATGTCATCCGGCTCAGTTCCGCCCATTTCCCTGGACAGCCGCTCGTCGGCTATGAGTATGGGGATCAGTTGATCACGGCCCTTGAAGCTGGTTTTGATGACATCGGACCGCTTGCGGTCTGGATTCGATAGTGTATTAGATTAAACAAATAACCGCTCCTCCTCAGACTAATAGAAATGAGGAGGAGCGGTTATTTGATGTGTTACATCAAACGGCTGATGAAGGCGGTCGCGATCCCAAAATAGACGAGCAACGACAGGATGTCGTTTAGCGTCGTGATGAGCGGACCGGATGCGATGGCCGGGTCGATGTTCAGACGATGCAAAATCAGTGGAATGATCGTTCCGGCCAACGTACCGAAAATCAGCGTGATAATCAGCGAACTGCCGACGACGAGACCTAAAATCGGATCCCTCTGCCAAACATAAGCGATGATGGCAATCAAGATACCGCACGTCACACCGATGATCAATCCCACTCGCAACTCTCGAAGAATCAGCCGGGTGACGACTTTTTTATCGACTTCGCGTGTAATCAATCCGCGGACGACGACAGCGAGGGACTGGGTTCCGGTATTTCCGGTCATGCCGGCAATCATGGGCATGAAGAAGGCTAAGGCGACGACCTTCGACAACGTCTCCTCGAACTGACTGATGATCGATCCTGAGACGAGTCCGATGAAGAGTAACAAAATCAGCCACGGCAACCGGCGTGTCGCGGCCACCCAAGGTTTTGTATCAAAATCAATCGATTTACCGGAAGCGGATAATTTCTCGATATCTTCATTGGCTTCTTCCCGTAAGACGTCGAGCGCATCATCGACGGTAATCAGTCCGACGAGAACCTCCCCTTCGACGACCGGTAACGACACCAGATCGTATCGTTCGAACATCTTCGCGACATCCTCCTGATCGGTCTCCGGCGAGACGCTGATGACTTTTCGATCCATCACGTCCGCAATCTGTTCGTCGTTATTCGCCAAAATCAAATCACGGTACGAGATGACGCCGACAAGTTGACTCAGCTGATTGACGACATAGACGTAGTTGATCGTTTCCGAGTATTCGATATAATCCCGCATCTTCTCGACCGTCTCGCCGATCGTCGACTCTTCCGTCACCCAGATGAAACGGTTTGTCATCAAACGTCCGGCCGTCTCTGCCGGATACGTCAGCAAATTCCGGACGACCAGTGCTTCGTCCTGTCGCATCCCGGACAGTAAGCGGTCCACTTCCTCGTCCGGCAGTTCTTCCAGGATTTCTGCCAAATCATCGTTTTCCATTAAATCCATGACGTGTCCGGCATGTTCGACGTCGAGACGCCGCAGCACATCCAGCTGTTGCTCCAGTTCCAGTTCCTCGATGACATCCGCCAAACGTTCATGATCGAGATAGCGTAACAAACGTTCTTGCTCGGTTGGTGCCAACTCGACATACCACTTCGCCAAATCGTACGGATAGACTTCCTCAATCACTTGCTGTGCTTCTTCCCGTCGTTCCTTCATCAACGCATCCAGCAACAGCAACTTCCATTGTTGTTCCTTTGACTGACTCATACTACCACCCCCACGTTTTCTCCTTCTCCATCTTAGCACGATGCTTTCAAAAAGAACGCCCATCAAAGCAGTTGACTTTTCTTTCGTCACGCCTTAAAATTTGCCTAAAGGAAACATTATTAGTTCGGAGAACAATCCATGCGATAAGGCAATCTCTTTTTTTAGACTTTTTCTTGCCCTAAGGAAACATTTGTTTCCACACTAAAATTCAAGCAGTTGAAAGGAGTGTCTTCACATGTACGCGATAGAAGTAGAACAATTAAACGTGTCGTATTTCGAAACCACCGCCTTAGAAAAATTGTCCGTTCGCTTCACAGCAGGGCAGCTTGTCGGCATCATCGGTCCAAACGGCGCCGGCAAATCGACCTTCATCAAAGCCATCATGGGATTGATTCCGGCCGGTGCGAAAACGATCACCTTGTTGGGTCAATCAACAAAAGAGGCACGGACGCGGGTCGCTTACGTCCCACAACGCAGTGCCATCGATTGGGATTTTCCGATTCGGGTGCTCGACGCGGTTTTGATCGGCTGTTATCCAAAACTCGGTCTGTTCAAGCGTCCGACGAAACAACACCGTGCCTTGGCGATTGCTTGTCTCGAACGAGTCGGCATGCAGGACTATGCCAACCGACAAATCGGTGAACTGTCGGGCGGTCAGCAACAACGGGTCTTTTTAGCCCGCGCCCTGGCACAAGAAGCAGAACTGCTGTTACTGGACGAACCTTTCGTCGGAGTCGATGCCGGAAGTGAACGGGTCATCATCGACGTATTGCGGACACTACGCAACGAAGGGAAAACGATTGTCGTCGTCCACCATGATTTGAGTAAGGCCGCCGATTACTTCGATACCCTCATGTTGTTGAACCGGCAATTGATTGCCGTCGGTCCGCCAAAAGACGTCTTGCATGCCAAAACGATTGAAGGCGCATACGGCAATCCGCTCGCCTTCTTACAGAAAGTCGAGGTCACCTCATGAACTTTTTAACTTTCATCGAAGCGACGTTTCAGTATGATTTCCTGCAAAAAGCGCTCATCACCTCCGTCATGGTCGGGATCATCTGTGGTGTCATCGGCTGTTTCATCATCCTGCGCGGTATGTCCTTGATGGGGGATGCGATTTCCCATGCTGTCTTACCGGGCGTCGCGATTTCCTATCTGCTCGGCATCAATTTCTTCATCGGTGCGGTCGTGACCGGTCTGCTGACGGCGCTCGGAATCGGGTTTGTCAGTCAAAACAGCCGGATCAAAAACGATACCGCGATCGGGATTTTGTTCACTTCTGCCTTTGCGCTCGGCATCATCCTGATTTCCTTCTTACGCAGCAGCAGTGACCTGTACCACATCCTGTTCGGGAACGTCCTCGCCGTCCGCCCGAGTGATATGTGGATGACACTGATCATCGGCATCATCGTTCTCGGGGCGATCTATCTGTTCTACAAGGAGTTATTGGTCACATCGTTTGATCCGACGATGGCTGCTGCTTATGGATTGTCGACACGATTGGTCCACTACCTGCTGATGACGATGTTGACACTCGTCACAGTCGCTTCCCTGCAGACAGTCGGTATCATCCTCGTCGTCGCGATGTTGATCACGCCGGCAGCGACCGCTTATCTCTTGACGAACCGGTTATCGCGGATGATCTTCCTGTCCGCCGGATTCGGCACAATCTCTTCCATCGTTGGTCTGTATTTTAGTTTTACCTACAACCTTTCTTCCGGAGCGTCGATCGTGCTGGTCGCGACTGCCCTGTTTGCACTGGTCTTCGTGTTCTCACCCCGTCACGGTCTGCTCCGGAAATGGAAATCATCTAAAAAGGAGCTCACGACATGACATTCAAACGATTCATTCCTTTGGCCGGTCTCGCCGTCTTACTGGCAGGCTGTTCGACGGATTCCGCGGACGAAGGAAAACTGCAGGTCGTCACGACCTATTCGATTTTAGAAGATATGGCACGTGTCGTCGGCGGCGAACACGTCGAGGTGCACAGCATGGTCAAGATTGGTGCCAATCCCCATGAGTATGATCCGTTGCCGACGGACGTCCAGAAGATGGCCGATGCCGACGTCGTTTTTTATAACGGGTTAAACCTTGAAGCCGGCGGTTCCTGGTTCAACAAACTCCGTTCGAGTACAAACAAAGACGGAAAAGACGCACCTGTCTATCAACTGAGTAAAGGCGTCGAACCGAAGTACTTGACGGCAGCCGGAAAAGAACAGGAAACCGATCCCCACGCCTGGCTCGATCTGAACAACGGCATCCAGTACGTCGAAAACGTCAAGGATGGCTTGATTAAGGAAGATCCGGATAATCGGGCGGATTACGAAAAAAATGCTTCCGCGTATATCAAGGAACTCAAGACGCTCGATACAAAAGCCAAAGAACGGTTTGCGGCGATTCCAAAGGAACAACGGCACCTGATCACGAGTGAAGGCGCCTTTAAGTACTTCAGTTCCGCCTATGACTTCAAAGCCGACTACATCTGGGAGATCAATTCCGATAATCAGGGCACACCCGATCAAGTCCGCCGCATCGTCGATTTAATCAAGCAGCAGGACATCCCCGTCTTGTTCGTCGAGACAAGTGTCGACCGCCGAAGCATGGAGACGGTCTCCCGTGAAACGGGTGTCCCGATCGGTGGAACGCTTTACACCGATTCGCTGGGTGCAAAAGGAAAAGACGGCTCGACGTACTTGACGATGATGAAAGCAAACTTCGAGACGATCGAACAACAATTGACCCGCTAAGAACTGTCATCAGATCGCCATTCCTGCTTTACCTGCCGTTGATCCTTCCACCGTATACTAAGGAAAGAATCAACGCGTGATGGAGGAATGAATATGCCTAGAAAAACCGGATGGATGATCATGACACTTTCGGCGAGTCTCGCCCTCGGTGCTTGTGGACAGACGGAACAAAAGACCGCACCACATGCCGAACAGGAAAAACAGGAAGCGCATGCTGAACATGAAGGACATGCTTCACATACAGGTGGTGATCAGTTGGAGCGGACGACTTCCCCGACAATTGCCCCGTCGTTCTTGAAAGAGACCGATTCTTCGATTCAGACGATTTACCTGTCTGTCGCAAAACATCAGGACTTGCTCGAAAAGATGCCGTGTTACTGTGGTTGCGGGGAATCCGCCGGTCATACGAGTAACTATGACTGCTTCATCGCGGATCAGACACAGAGCGGTGAAACGACGTGGACGACACACGGCATTACGTGTGGGACGTGTCTCGACATTGCGGCTCAATCGATTGTCGCCTATCAACAAGGCACACCAATCAAACAAATCCGTGATGACATTGATGCAGCATACGCCAAGACAGGTGCGACTCCTACAAAAACTCCTGCGCTCTAAAGTAAAAAGCTGCTTCGTAGACTGACCTAACAATCTGAGGCACATATACAACACGTTAATTAGGCTGCCCGTATACCGCATTTTATCGGTGTACGGGCAGCCTAATTTTTCTTGAATCTGTTCTTTGTTATCGAAGCTTACATCTTGTATCATCCGCTCAGAGATCTTCTATTCTCCAAACGAATTAAATTTGACGTATTGGAACTCCTCAGACTTCAAGTTCGTTTAAACGATACCTCTCATCCAGATTTCGACTTGAGATTTATTTTTGATTCCGTATTTCTCCATGATTCTTTCATCGTCAACCTATCACTCAGTTTGTCTTTCACGACTACCCATTTCAACTATTTGATTCTTTTGAACATCGGATGATCTGCTTTGAATTGAATCAAATCCCACAGGTTTCCATACAAGTCTCTAAATACAGCTACAATTCCATAAGGCTGCTCTTGAGGTTCTCTTTCAATTTCAATTCCCTTTTCAATCATTTTGTTGTAATCTCTCCAAAAATCATCTGTTCCAAGGAATAGAAAAACTCGGCCGCCGGTTTGATTACCTACAAACGGAAGCTGTTCTGTTTTCGAAGCTTTTGCAAGCAGTATCGCAGTTCCTACTGTTCCTGGAGGAGCAACTACAACCCAGCGTTTATCCTGTTCTTCTTGATAGGAGTCTTCAAGTAATGTGAAATTCAACTTTTTTGTATAAAAATCAATGGCTTCATCATAATCATCAACAACCAATGCAATATAAACAACAGACTGTATCGTTTGAAACACTTCCTTTTCTTATGGGTATCAATCAAGATTCCTAATGGCTACTCTTTTTGTTCAACGGCTTTATCGAATCGTTTTTTCATTGCCTTCATGCTCAATACAATCCTTATGCATACAATGCGACTCCTTTCGTTGTCGTTTTAAATCTTTTCATTATTTTATAACAAATACCCGGGCAAATGACGGGACCATACAGAAAAGAAACCGGTTTGCGAATTGCTCACGACGTTTCATTTTTCATGAGGCGTGGAAAAGTTCCAAGGATACCTATTCGTGAAAGGATGATTTGTCATGCCACAAATGAAAGCTATTGGATTCCATCAACACTTACCGATTACGGAAGCTGACAGTTTGATTGATCTCAAAATCGAACGTCCTGTTGCCAAAGGACGCGATATATTAGTCGAAATTAAGGCTGTTTCGGTCAACCCGGTCGATACGAAGGTCCGGGCTCACGGAACAAATGAACCAGAACCGAAAGTCATCGGTTATGACGCAGCCGGTGTCGTCATTGAAGTCGGCGATGACGCTTCCCTTTTCTCCGTTGGGGACGAAGTTTATTATGCCGGCGCCATCAACCGACCCGGTTCTAACAGTGATTTCCAACTCGTTGACGAACGAATCGTCGCGAAGAAGCCGGCTCGTTTGACGTTCAGCGAAGCGGCCGCACTGCCATTGACCGCTTTGACGGCATACGAAGCCTTGACGGACCGGATGAATCTTACGTTTGATGCCACGTCAAATCTTGAGAAGACGATTTTGATTATCGGCGCAGCCGGCGGCGTCGGCTCGATTGCGACACAACTCGCGAACAAAGCAGGACTGACCGTCATTGGAACAGCTTCCCGTCTGGAGACGATCGAATGGGCTAAAACACACGGGGCTCATCATACAATCAATCACCATGAAGACTTCCGAGCCCAACTTGAACAACTGGGATATCACTACGTCGACTATATCTTCTGCTTGAATGCAACCGATCAGCATTTTGACACGATGGTCGATGTCATCGCACCACAAGGAACCATTTGCAGCATCGTCGAGACAGATCAAAAACTCAACCTCAGTGCGTTGCAACAAAAAAGTGCGACGTTCGTCTGGGAGTTCATGTTCACCCGTTCGCTGTTCGAGACAGCAGACATGATCCGGCAACACGAAATCTTGACGCAAGTCGCTACGTGGCTCGAGGAAGAGACGCTTGAAACGACTGTCACGCAGACGTTGATCGGTCTGAACGCGGAGAACTTAAAAAAAGCCCACCGTCTCGTCGAGAGCGGCGAGACGATTGGAAAGATTGTCGTGGAACAGCATTGATTAAAAAACGGTTCATTCTTCTCACTCGAGAAAAATGAATCGTTTTATCTATCCTCTACTTTTTTGCCGCTTCACGGAAAAGACGATCGCTGCAAACAACGACAACAGCCCTCCTGCCCAGCCGATGATCGGTGCGTATGAAAACGTATCGCGCAACAACATCCCGCCAACGATTAAAATCGCAGCATCCGCTGCAAACAAAACCGCTAAAAATCGATAATTCATCTTCTTTTCCTCCTTTTTTTCGAAAATACCATTCCCTCTTACTTCTTACCCAACATGCAATTTTTCTGGTATGAATTTCTTGTATTTAAGATAATTTTCTAATAAGACTATTTTTCTGAGTCTAAAAAATGTACGATTACGGTAAGAAATAGGTATAGTAGTTACATCTATTTATTGACTAGGAAAGCTGACGCAAAGGGGCATCCATATAGAATATGAGAAAATGGTTTAATCAAAAAATAAGCCGACAAATCATGTCTGCTTTCTACCTAATACTGATCACACTGTCGGTGTCTTCGGTTGCCGCTTATTTTTATACGAATCATCAAGTCGTAAGTGCTAAAAAAAGTCTTGATGCGATCAGCGAACGTCAGGAACGGGCGACATCGTTATGGGATGAGTGGCAATCACTTCAATACGAGATAAGGGGATATATCGTATTTGGAGATGATGCCGTACTTGAGACGGTCAATGAGAAAAAAGCGTCCCTCGAGCAACAAACGGAATGGTTCGAGAAAAACGGGACGTATCAAGCCGATCAGATTTATGCATCTGATGTCCGGTCACTGTATACATCGTATACGACGTTCGTCATGCCGAGTTTGATCAAGTATGTTCAAGCGAAACAAGACGGGACGGTCGATGAAACTTTCCTTCAGATGCCGAGTCTGAAATCAATGATGCCGCAAGTCAAACGGGATCCGAACCGGAAATTTAAGATGAATGCGTCGAACAGTGAGACGATGCGAAAAAGTGTGAATACGATGGAGAGCGTCTTCACGAATTACCGGGCAAGTTTGCAGGCAAAAGAAACGGCAGCAAAAGATAAATTGATTAAACAAACGAAATATGCCGAATGGATTTGGCTCATCAACCTGTTGGTCCTGTTTCTTGTCATCCTGTTGATCATTCGTCCCTTCATCGAACGAACGACCCGTCAAATTCAACTGCTCAGCAAAGAAAGTAAGTTGCTGGCACAAGGCCAGCATACCACGCCGTTGATTCCGGTGAACCGGATTGACGAAATCGGCGAACTCAGCAAATCATTTCATCAGATGGCGACGGCACTGACCGACAATAAACACCGGTTGATGTCGTCAAACGATAATCTGGAACAAGCATTGCAATTGACGTTGCGGAATGAAGCCCATTTGAAAATCAGGAATCAGCTGACGGAGACGCTCGCTTCCCGTGACACCGTGACGGCGTATCCTGCCGTCATCGAAAAGATGGTCGAGATTACCGACTCGACGAACGGTTCGTTGATTTTTAAAGAAGGCACGACTGTCACGAACATCATTTCGTATGGCATGACGCGTCAGGAACAAGATGAATTAATCGCAAGAATCGAGCCGGTCATCCGACAAGCACGGCAACATAAAGTCCCGCAGATTGCCCAGTTTGCAGAACGTGCCGTCGCCGTCACACCGGTCCTTGATGCCAGTACCGACGAAATCATCGCTTATATTTACCTGATGCGTCTGCATCGTCCGTTTGATGGATATGAACGGGAAGAGTTGTCTGCGTTCGCACGACAACTCGCCTTGTCGTTACTCCGGATGCGGACGTTCGACGAAATCGGACGCGAACGGGAAAAAACAGCCCGTCTATTGAACTCGATCCGGGAATCCATCGTCTACATCGAACCCAATGGACCGATTCAATTGATCAACCGTCCGTTACTTGATTTATTCAATTACCCATCTGCGACAGATTCAAAAGACGAATGGCTGATTGAAATTGATGATTCGATCACTCACTTGAAGTATCAGGTCGATGCTCTGCCGGAGTTTGAGGCATATTTACGTCAAACGTTCGTCGAACGGAAAACAGGCGAAGGTATCACCTTCTCCATCAATCATGAGAAACGTTTCATCAAGACGTATTCGGAAGAAATTCATTACGGCGGAACATTCCGCGGGATTTTACTCGTCCTGCGCGATATCACAAACGAAGTCGAAATCGACCGGATTAAAAATGAACTCGTCTCGACGATTTCACATGAGTTGCGGACACCATTATCTTCAATTTATGGCTTCACGGAGCTGATGATTCAGCGGGATCTCCCGCCGAATCGCCAAAAGAAATATCTCGCAGCCGTCCATTCGGAAACGGAACGCTTGTCCCTGCTGATTAATGATTTCCTTGATCTTCAACGGATGGAAGCGGATCGACAGGAGTATACGTTTGAACCGTTTGATTTGTTACCGATGATGCGGGAATTAAAACAATTGCACAGCCTGTCTTCTTCCAAACACGATATCCAGATTTTATCGGAGCATTCGGCTCAAGTGATTCACGGCGACTCGAAAAAAATCCGTCAGTTGTTCGGAAACTTAATCAATAATGCCATCAAGTATTCACCGAACGGTGGTCCGATTGACATCCGTATAAGCGAGCGCAACGATCGGGTGACCATCGCGCTGACCGATCACGGCATTGGAATTCCGTCGTCTGCGATGAGTGAATTGTTCCAAAAGTTCTACCGCGTCGATAATTCCGACACCCGTCAAATCGGCGGAACCGGACTCGGATTGTCCATTTGCCGTGAAATCGCCCGCGCCCATGATGGTGAGATTCATGTCGAATCCATCGAAGGACAAGGTTCGACGTTCACGGTCGACTTACCGCTTAATCCTTCTCCACCGTTATGATTCAAAAAAACCGCGTCAGTTCCCTTTCGGAACGGCGCGGTTTTTGAATTATCCTTTAATACGGCTCGCAATATCTATCGTACGCTTCGCTTGGTGACGAACAGCCGGTTCAACGGACTCAACCATGTTGCCGTCTTGATCGACGGTCACCGTCGTCCCGTATGGATTACCGCCTGCTGCGAACAGAACCGGATCCGAGTAGCCTGGTGCTGCAACGATCGCTCCCCAGTGGAACATCGATGTATAGACAGCAAGGACAGTCGCTTCTTGTCCGCCGTGCGGATTTTGCGCCGATGACATCGCACTGACGACTTTATTGACGAGTTTCCCCTGACCCCAGAGACCACCTGTCGTATCGAGGAACTGTTGGAATTGTCCCGGGACATGTCCGTAACGGGTCGGGACACTAAAGATGATGGCGTCCGCCCAGTCAAGCAAGTCAGGTGTCGCTTCTTCGACGTCACGCGTCGCATCGGTATGTTTTTGCCAAAGTGGGTTGGAAGCAATCGCTTCTGCCGGTGCCGTCTCCTTGATTTTCGCAAGACGCACTTCGGCTCCAGCCGCTTCCCCTGCTTCTTTTGCCCACGAGGCGAGTTGATGATTCGTTCCGGTCGAACTGTAGTAAATGACAGCCAGTTTCACATTAGACATGACTTCGCTCCTTTTTTTCAAGACAGTGACGGACAATGAATGTACATGTCGTCTTTTCCCGATTTTTGGATAAAGTAACGCCTTTCCTTTGAATTCAAGAGATTTTTATACTTCTTGTGGAACCAACCACTTGAACCAACGACCATGACCGTCTGTCTCGGCAATTGTCTGTTCCGTCACGACACCGTCGATGTAGGAATCGAGATGCAGATAACGATCCTGGACATTGTTGTACATATGATACAAATTCCGTGTCCGACCAATTTCCCCGACGACCTGCAACAGTTCTTTTTTGACGGCAAGGGGCATCTGATTTGCGACGTGCGTATGGAAGATGCAGAGGATACTGTCGTCCGGCGCCTCTGCTGCATATTGTGGCAGAAGTCGAACGCCGTCCCCTTCGACTAATGTTAGTGGAAACTCCGCAACATACCGGGCAGCTGATTCGAACATCGCAAGCCGCTCGTGATGTTCCGTCCAAATCAGTGCTTTCAGCCACAGTTGTTCGTCGGCATCGGTCAGATCGACGATATTTAAATCGAGTCCGGTCCGCATCGTGACGGGTGGTGGTGTTTTCGGAAGCGTCGGTGTTCCCGTTCCCTCGATGACGGAGGTCAGATGCAGACGGGATGCCGGATTGCCGACCGTCTCTCCTGTTCCGTAGTCATAGGCATATTGATCAAACAACAATTGCAAGCCGGCACTCGTTCCGATTTCGAGCAGAGCGAGCGGCTGGCTTGTCTGTTGATGAATCTGACCAAAGACTGGATACAGATACGTACAGCGCCGGACTTCGTTCGTTTGGACAAGACGTTGTGCCAGCAGCGGAATCAGATCTGCTTCGTAAGTCTGACAAAAGGATTCGAAGTCGGCGAAGGACTCTGCAAAGGGTTTCGGCTGTTCCGTTACACTCGGATAGTATGCGGCGAGCGGATGATCAATCCCTTTCAGCAACAGATAGTGGACGGCACCAAACAGGAGATTCGGAATCGGTTGCCCGTCGCGCGCGTGTCGGCACAGTTCAAGAATTGCCTGATTTTTTGCGATTTCCTGCGATAGATACTCATAAAACGGACTCGAGTCCCGGCACTCTCGTTCCGCGAAAGTCTGGAAGCGTTGTGCGATTTCTGCTTGTGTCATGAATCGTTCCTCCCTTTTCCTTACTCCACCTTATATTCCCTAGTTTCTTCCAAACACCTGTTTTCATCCCTGCAAATCCATAGGCAGCATCTCTTTAGTCTTAAAGTGTAAAACTACACTTCAAACGTTCGTTCTCATTTAGTTGAGGGTATAGACTACTTCACAACAATGACGAACGTTAGGAGAATATTATGATCGTATTTGGTTACGCCCTCTACTTATTGTTAGGCACGTTAAAATTCGTGCTGTTCAGCTTTTATACCAACACCGCTTTTCCGGTTGACCTCTTTTTAATAAACCTCGGCGGGATGTTCGTGCTGTCGAGTTGGACGCTGTTGGTCCAGTGGAACAAACGCCGCTGGATTTGGCTCGGTCTTTTAATCGCTCACAGTTTTCTCTTGATTTCCGATCTGTGGTACTACCGCTACTTCGAAGATTTCCTGTCAGTCTCGTTGATGTCGCAGATGTTGCAGATGGGTGATGTCAGCAGCGGCTTCGCCGCCCTGATTCTGCCGTCCGACTTCCTGTTGTTTGCGGACAGCCTGATTTTCTTAGGGATTCTCTTCTTTACACGCAACAAGACGTTTGCCGTCACGAAAAGCAAACGCCAAAAGACAGCAGGTCTCGTTTTCCTCGCAGGTGTGATCCTGTTTGCCGCGCCAGTCACCTACAGCGTCGTCAAAGAAGATCAACGGCTCAGCCAGTCGGTCTCTGACATGCGGGACTATTATCAGCTCGGGTTTTGGGGGTACCATGGACTCGATCTGTTCCGCGGCATCCAAGGGGCAATCGCTCCGGACGAAGCCTTGACCGCGTCTGAGCGCCAACGAATCGAGGACAACTCGACTTCAGCCGCAGACGGCACCACGAAAACACCGAACATCATTCTCGTCCAATTGGAATCGTTCCAAGAATCGGTCATCGACCAAACCGTGAACGGACAAACGTTGACACCGAACTTGAATAAGTTGAAACAAGAATCGCTGTACTTCCCGTCGTTTTATCATCAGACCCATGAAGGGCGGACTTCGGACGCGGAATTCATCACGAACACGTCGCTCTATCCATTGAAATCGGGTTCGGTCTACACCCGGTTCCCGGACAACGAATTCGGGGCATTGCCTGAATTGTTGCGCGACAACGGATACGACACCGCTGCCATGCATGCCTATGAAAAAGGGTTCTGGAATCGGGATCAAGTGTATCAGAATCTGGGCTTTGATCACTTCTTCAGCCAAAAGGATTATCCCGATCAACAAGAAATCGGGATGGCGTTAAACGATAAACAGTTTTTGACGACATCGATCGAGCACATGGAAACACTCAAGGAACCGTACTTCTCGTTCCTCGTCGCCCTGACAAGTCACACGCCGTATGAGATTCCAAAAGATAAACGGGAGCTGGATCTGTCCGGTTACGAGGATCCGATGTTAAAACGTTATTACCAGACCGTCCATTATGTCGACGAGGCCGTCGGACAGATGGTCAAGGAGTTGAAGGCAAAAGACATGTGGGATGAGACACTCGTCATCTTTTACGGGGATCATGACAGCGGCTTGACGAACGAAGACAGTGAGATGCAACAAAAAGCGCAGATCGACAATGCCGTCGACGCCTTTGCCCTCGACCGCCAAGTCCCGTTGTTCATCAAAAAACCAAATCAAGATACGGGACAAATCATCCAAGAGAACGGCGGACAAATCGATATCGCCCCGACGATCGTCGATTTACTCAATCTCGAGTCCCCGTATATGATGGGCAACTCGTTGCTCGATGACGAACCGAATCTGACCGCTTTCCGCGACGGTTCGTTCCGTTACAAGGACTACTATTACGAAGCGAACCTGACGGAAAAAGCCGGCAACGGGATCTGTTATGACGTCTCGACGAAAAAACAGATCGACCGTGACATGTGCCAATCGCAAACGAAACAAGTACGAAAGGATTTACGCCTGTCGGATGCGATCATCGAAAAGAATGGCTTGGAGCAACAATAGAATACAAAAAAACGATCCTGACATCTGTCGGATCGTTTTTCGTGTCTCACTTTTTTACTACATGAAGTTTGATTGGCAATAGTTCAACAAAGTTAAAAAATTTTGTACCAGTACAACGTAAGATCAATATTCGGATTAGCCGACTGTTTGAGCGTATCCACTCCACCAAGGACAAAGCCTTCTTTTACGTAAAAACGGCAGGCAATCAAGTTATCGTTCTGCGCTTCAAGCGACAGGCCAATCAACGATTGTTCCTTCGCCCAGGTTTCGGCTGCTTCAAGCAACAAGTGACCGACGCCGCTTTTTCGAAAATTCTTTTTGACGGCGATGTTTTCAATATAGGCAAAACGGTTCCAGTCTTTGACCAGACGGATCTGACCGATGCACGCGTCTTCATAAAAGGCTAACAAGACGATTTTTTCACTGCTGTCGATATAAGGAGACCAGTCCAATTTGTCATCTGGGAAGCGAATTTCTGTCGAAGTATCATATAACTCTTCTTCGTAAGACCAGACGCCGTTTGAAAGACTCGGGAGAACTTTTCCGACAATTGGAAAGGGTTCGTTAGCTGCATTGACGATAGTTATAAACTGTTCTTTTAGCGGCTCAATTGTGATTCTCTCAAATTGGTGCATTGCTCTCACCCTTTGTTATGTAATTTCCAAGATAACTCTTCATATTAGAAGATCAAAACTTTTTCGAACTGCAAAATCAATTTTAAGAATCTGTACTTAAGTATTCTTTAACCATCGCCAGACATTTTTCGACTGAATAGTCGCCTTCAATCCTTAATATCGGGCACGATAATTCATCCATCCATTGCTCGTGCAAGGCTTTACTTCGAACTTCCAGACCCGCATGGTCATAAAGAGTAGCCCATTTAAGAAACGTTTGAGATTGTTCATACTTTTCACCACCCGGCAGTATCTCTCCCCCATACCGTTCTATTTCCCGTTTTTGCAGTCTTTCGAGTCTGATCCCCGGTGGTATCCATAAAAAAATAACGAGGTCAAAATAAGAAGCAAAGCAGTTACCCCAACCTACAGTTGCTCCCGATAAAACCCATTGTTCAGAATGTAACAAATCCTTCTTCAACATTTCTATTCTTTCAGGTACAGGTCGCTGTTCAGTAAACTTGGATATCCAATAGTAATCATCCGTATCCAAAGATTTATGGGGAAGGACTTCTGCTAAAGCTTTGCCCAGTGTAGATGTTCCTGATCCTGAAGCCCCTATGATATGGATTTTGTTCTTCATTCTTTCTCACCCCTTACAAGCGTTTTATGTATCTATTATATAGTTTCCTTAATTTCACATTACATTTTTTCATAGACACCTGCTACTCTTTTTAAAGCATTCGAAACAGCCTTATACTAATCAATAGAAGCCATCATCTTTTAAAACAAACTTTAAAAGAAATTCTGTGTACTGGCGTAGTAAAAAAAGACCCTCTATAAGTTCAAAGAACTTACAAAGGATCTCCCCAATTTTACATTAAATTAGCACTTTATAATCCGGTTCCACTACAAATCCCATTGATTAATAGGTTGTATGGTTAGATTACATCATGCCGCCCATACCACCCATGCCGCCCATATCAGGCATTGCAGGTGCACCAGCTGGTTCCGGTTTATCGGCGATGACGGCTTCTGTCGTCAAGAACATCGCTGAAACAGACGCTGCGTTTTGAAGTGCTGAACGCGTTACTTTCGCCGGATCGACGATTCCTGTTTCGATCATGTCGACATACTCGTCTGTCGCCGCGTTGTACCCCATGCCTTGTGCTTCATGCTTGAGACGCTCGACGATGACTGAACCTTCTTGACCGGCATTTTCCGCGATTTGACGGAGCGGTGCTTCGAGCGCACGAAGAACGATGTTGACACCTGTTGCTTCGTCGCCAGTTGTGACAGCCAGAATCGATTCAACGGCTTTCGTGACGTGGATGAAGGCAGTTCCTCCACCGGCAACGATTCCTTCTTCGACGGCTGCACGTGTCGCGTTGAGCGCATCTTCGATCCGGAGTTTCCGTTCTTTCAGTTCCGTTTCCGTTGCTGCGCCGACTTTGACGACGGCTACGCCGCCTGCGAGTTTCGCAAGACGCTCTTGGAGTTTTTCACGATCGAAGTCGCTTGTCGTTTCTTCGATTTGTGAACGGATCGTACCGACACGGGCTGTGATTGAGTCACTGTGTCCGTTTCCTTCGACGATTGTCGTGTTGTCTTTTGAGACGACGACTTTCGACGCACGACCGAGTTGCGTGATTTGTGTTTCTTTCAGATCAAGACCGAGCTCTTCCGTGATCAATTCTGCGCCAGTGACGATCGAGATGTCTTCGAGCATCGCTTTCCGACGGTCTCCGAAACCAGGTGCTTTAACCGCAACGGCGTTGAACGTTCCACGGAGTTTGTTGACGACGAGTGTCGCGAGTGCTTCGCCTTCGACGTCTTCCGCGATGATCAAGAGTGGTTTGTTTTGTTGAACGACTTGCTCGAGAACCGGCAGGATTTCTTGGATGTTCGAAATCTTTTTGTCCGTGATTAAGATGTACGGGTTCTCAAGGACCGCTTCCATCTTATCGGAATCCGTAATCATGTATGGTGATGCATAGCCACGATCGAACTGCATGCCTTCGACGACATCAAGTTCCGTCGTGAAGCCGCGTGATTCTTCGATTGTGATGACGCCGTCCTGACCCACACGTTCCATCGCTTCGGCAATCAATTGACCGACTTCTTCGTCAGCAGCTGAAATCGCCGCCACTTGGGCGATCGCTTCTTTGCCTTCGATTGGTTTCGCAATCGCGTGCAGTTCTTCGACGGCACGGCGGACTGCTTTTTCGATCCCTTTACGGATGACCATCGGGTTCGCGCCTGCAGTGACGTTTTTGAGTCCTTCGCGGATCATCGCTTGTGCGAGGACTGTCGCTGTTGTCGTACCATCCCCTGCGATTTCATTCGTTTTCGATGCGACTTCTGCCACAAGCTTCGCGCCCATGTTTTCGAAGTGGTCTTCGAGTTCGATTTCTTTTGCGATCGTCACACCATCATTCGTGATGAGTGGCGAACCGAATTTACGTTCGAGAACGACGTTCCGTCCTTTTGGTCCGATCGTCACTTTGACTGCGTCCGCTAATGCGTCTACTCCACGAAGCATCGCCCGGCGTGCTTCTTCACTGAATAAGATATCTTTTGCCATGACTGAAATCCCCCTTTGATTAGTTTGCTACTGCTAAAATATCGCTTTCGCGTAAGATTAAGTATTCGTTGCCATCGACTTTCACTTCTGACCCTGCGTATTGCGCATAGATGACGTGGTCCCCGACATTCACTTCAAGTGGTACACGGACACCCTGCTCCGTCACACGGCCTGTACCGACAGCGACGACTTTACCCTCTTGCGGCTTTTCTTTCGCTGACCCAGGAAGAACGATTCCTCCGAGTGTTGTTTCTTCTTTTTTAACGACTTCGATCACGATGCGATCACCAAGTGGTTTTAACATGCGAAACATCCTCCTTGAACATGACTGTTTTTTAGCACTCACTTAATTGGAGTGCTAACATATTTTTATCTTAAACGGTTTCCAGTTGGAATTCAAGCCCGAACCCTTATCCGTTTTCCCGAAATCGACATCTTTGAACCATCACCATTCGTGCGCCCGGTCGGTTTGTTTGTTACAATCGGGACAGTACCTTCATTACAAAGGAGTTGTGTCCCGACCGATGAAAAATTCCGTCAATCTGCCGTTCAACATGGCAGAGAAGTGGCAAATCCGTCACATCATTCCGATCGTGATTTATTTAATCGTGCAACTTGTCCCAGCAACCTTTCCGAGTTTCCTGTCAAAAAGCCAAATTCCGAGTGTTCTAGGTTGGTGGCTCGCGATCGGTTTTACCGTAGCCGTCATCGTTTCCTTCTATTGTCTACGTCCTGACTGGCAGAAGTGGAAAGCAGAGGGCAACCAAACCGATACAATGGATACGTTAAAGTGGATCGGAATCGGGATCGTCTTACTGTATGTCTCTTTAATCAGCGTCAACTTGATTGATGCCTGGATGTCCGGTGGGATTGAAAACATCGCGAAATCACAAAATACGGATGACATCATGAAAGCGATCCAAGTCATTCCGATTCTCCAACTGATGGTCGTCCTGCTTGGTCCGATCATGGAAGAGTTTCTGTTCCGCCACATCATGTTCGGAAACCTGTCGACGAAACTGAACTTCATCTTCAGCTTTGTTCTCAGCGGGGTGATTTTTGGTCTAATCCACGGCGACAACAAGTTCTTGATTTACGTCGCGATGAGTTTCGTCTTCTCGCTCGTCTTCGTCAAGACACGCCGCATCATCGCTCCAATCGCGATCCATGTCTTTAACAACGGCATCGTCGTACTCGCACTCTATGCAACGACTTAATTAATGAAAGGTAGTGTTTTCATGCGACAAGGTTCAAACTTCATGGCATTTTTCTATGCCATCTTCGGTATTCTGTTCATGTACCTCGCGTACAGCAACTCAATCGAGGCAGGAACCGTCTTCAACTTCTGGACGATCCTCTTGACGCTGTTCGCAGCCGTCGACTTTTACCGTCTCTATCTCATCTTCCGCTTCCGGATGGCAGCCAAGAAGATGATCAAGAAAGAACAGGAAAAAAAAGACGACAAGAAATAATGCAAAATGAGATCGCCGAATTTACTCGGTGATCTCATTTTTTTCTAATCCTATCAAACGATGTAATGATGCGGTAAAAGGAAGTTGACGTGTGTTCATCGCCCGACTTCTACGGGAAAAGGAAGCTTTGCTTCCGTCAGGAACAGGCGAGACCCGGTCGTCTACGACGAGCGCGGCTTGCGTTCCGCCCGAGAAAAGCGGGGATGACAAACACGACACCGTATCCAGTGAACAGAAAAAAAGACCAGATGACGATTCATCTGGTCTACCATCCTACATTATGCACTCTTGATTCGATCCTGTTTACCTTCTGTCGACATGAACTCATCGAGTTGATCGGAGTCGAGGACCCCTTCCCATTTCGCAATGACGAGTGACGCGAGCGTATTGCCTGTCACGTTGACGACAGAACGCATCATATCCATGATCCGGTCGATTCCAGCGATGAAGGCCAGCCCTTCAGCCGGGATCCCGACTGTCCCGAGCGTTGCCAGTAAGACGACGAACGAAACCCCAGGTACAGCTGCCATCCCTTTTGACGTCAGCATTAAGACGAAGACGAGCGTCAACTGTGTGCCGATCGATAAATTGATATCGTACATCTGCGCGATAAATAAAGCAGCCAGTGCTTGATAAAGTGCAGAACCGTCGAGGTTAAACGAATAACCCGTCGGAACGACGAAACTGACGATCGATTTTGGAACACCCATCTTCTCAAGCTTCTCCATGACGCGTGGTAAGACCGTTTCCGACGATGCCGTCGAATACGTCAGGAGCAATTCATCTTTGAAGACACGGACGAAATCCGACACGCGGATGCCGACCCATTTCATGATGGAGCCAAAGACGATGACCATGAACAGCAGCGCCGTCACGTACAACGTCCCGATCAATTTGAACAATGAACCGAGTGATTCGATCCCGAACGTCGAAACGGTTACCCCAATCAAGGCAAAGACACCGATTGGTGCAAATTTCATGACAATGTTGACCAAGTTGAACATCGCTGCTGCGACCCCTTCGAAGAAGCGGACGACCGGTAAACCTTTTTCACCGGCAAACCCGACACCGAGTCCAAACAGAACGGAGAAAAAGATGATTGCGAGCATGTCCCCGCGTACCATCGCGTCCAAGATGTTTGTCGGGACGATGTTGACGACTTTTTCAACGAGCCCTTGATCTTGGGTCGTCTCTTCCGTCTCCACGTACGTCGAGATGTCTGTCTTGTCGAGTGTCGCCATGTTGATGCCGGCACCCGGCTCAACGAGATTCGCTGCAAACAAGCCGGTAAAGATTGCGATCATTGTCACGATCGTAAAGTATCCAAGCGTCTTGACGCCGAGGCGTCCGAGACTTTTGGGACTGCCGACCGATGAAACACCGAGGACGATCGTCGTAAAGACGATCGGGACAACGATCATTTTCATCATTCGGATAAAGATGTCACCGATTGGCTTCAGCCACTCCGCAACGTGTGGATTCCCGTAAAAGACACCGCCGACAGTGATCCCGAGAATCAATCCGATTAAAATCTGCCAAGCAAGACCAATAGGCTTGCGTTTTGTTGTTGCCATAATTATTCCTCCTACATCTTGCAATTAAAAAAACACATAAGAGCATTTTGTCCTAAAGACAGAGTGTTGTCAAACCCATCTGTTATAGTACAATACAAAAAAACAGATGGCTTCCGTCCGAAGAACAGAAGCCATCCATCTCATATTTATCTTATATTAATGGTTTTGATTGACCATTTCCTGAATCAGTTCACGGTTCCGTTTTTTAAAGACTTCATTATGCGACGAAACCATCGCGACTTTCGGTGCGTCCGGTTCGATGAATTTTTTCGCCCGGTTGACGGCGTTCGCCGCATCCTGGAACGCCCCGGAGATGAGGTGGACTTTTCCGTCATGCGATAAGATATCACCTGCTGCATACAATCCGGGAACACTCGATTCACTGGATGCCGTTCCTTCAATATAGAAGTCATCGACCTGCTTCAAATCCAGTTCACAGTTCGCCAGTAACTCAGCATCCTGTTCGTAGCCGTGATTGATGATGACCTCGTCAATTTCCAAAGCCATCGTCTCGCTTGTCGCACAATCAATCAGTTCAACCGAGGCAATCCGGTGATGGTCGTCACTGGCGATTAATTTATGAATCGTCGTATTCAAGAGACATACGGCCGAACTGTTCACGAGTTGCTCGACTTGCGCTTCATGTCCCGTGAAACAGTCTTTTCGGTAGGTGACGTAGACTTTTTTCGCGACCGGTTCCAGTTCATTCGCCCAGTCGATCGCCGAGTTGCCGCCGCCGGAAATGATGACGGTCTTATCCTTAAACCGTTCAATCGATTTGACGGTGTAGTTCAAGTTCGACACCTCGTACCGTTCCGCGCCCTCGATCTTCAATTTCTGCGGATTGAGAATCCCGCCGCCAACCGCAACGATGATCGTCTTTGAATAGTGGACCGTTCCCGATTCCGCCTCTAGCACAAAATTGCCAAACACATCTTTCGTGATCGAGATGATCTTTTCATTCAGATGAACGGTCGGATTAAACGTCAGTCCTTGTTCGACCAGCTGTTCCATCAGCTTTGCACCGGTAATAGGTGGCTGACCCCCGACGTCCCAAATCATCTTTTCCGGATAGACGTGAATCTTTCCACCCAGTTCTGCCTGATATTCGATCAATTTCGTCTTCATTCCGCGTAGTCCACTATAGAAAGTAGAGTATAACCCGGCCGGGCCTCCACCAATTACCGTTACATCGAACAATTCCTGCTGCTCCATCTTGCTCACTCCCTCACGATTCGATACGACTGATTATCATTCTCATTCCCAATGATAACGTGAACATGTCTTGAAGACAAGAAAAAATGTTGACAGCGTTTTTATGGAACTGGTATGGTTAGGTGGACGATAGTGATAATCATTATCAATGATAACAGCTTTAACCGAGAAGGAGCCTCTGTCTATGGTACGTCTAGCAACAGAAGAAATCAGTATTGGTTACGGAGATCGTACCATCGTCAAGGAATTGACGGTTCAGATTCCCGATCGACAAATCACGACGATCATCGGCGCGAACGGATGCGGTAAATCGACTTTACTGAAGGCGATGACCCGGATCATTCCCCATCAATCGGGACGCGCGTTACTCGATGGTCTCGATATTGCGAAGGAAAGTACAAAACTGCTTGCCCGGAAAATGGCTATCCTGCCCCAGACACCGGAAAGCGCAAGTGGTCTAACGGTCGCAGAGCTGGTCTCATACGGTCGCTTTCCTTATCAAAAAGGATTTGGTCGTTTAACGAAACACGATTACGAGATCATCGATTGGGCGCTTGAAGCGACGGACACGATGGCGTTTAAGCATCGTCCGGTCGACGCCTTATCCGGTGGTCAACGGCAACGGGTCTGGATCGCGATGGCCCTCGCGCAGGAAACGGACATCATCTTCCTCGATGAGCCGACGACCTACCTCGATCTCGCTCACCAACTCGAAGTTTTGGAGTTACTCGAACAACTCAACCGGACAGAAGGTCGGACAATTGTGATGGTGTTACACGATTTAAATCAAGCGGCGCGTTTCGCCGATTACATCATCGCCATGAAACACGGCGAAGTCGTCAAAGCCGGAACGTGTGAGGAAGTCATCTCAAAAGACGTCCTCAAAGATGTATTCCATATCGATGCCGAAATCGGTCGTGATCCGCGTACGAATAAACCGATGTGTGTCACCTACAACTTAATTAAGGGAGATTGAATCATGAAAAAGCTTTTATTACCGGTTCTTTTATTGTTAACGCTTGTGATTGCCGCATGTGGCAACACGGAGAAAAAAGAAGAGACATCGTCTGCCGATACAAAAAAAGAAACGATTACCTATAAATCCGAAAAAGGGGATGTCGAAGTTCCCGCTGATCCAAAACGTGTCGTCGTCCTGGCTGGTTTCGCCGGAAACGTCATGGCACTCGACGTACCGCTCGTCGGTGTCGACTCGTGGTCAAAATCGAATCCGAAGTTTGATTTGAAAGATGTTCAAGAAGTATCAGAAGAGAACGTCGAAAAAGTCATCGAACTCGAGCCGGATCTCATCATCGGATACGATACGACAAAAAACATCGATAAATTCAAAGAAATCGCACCCACTGTCACGTACACATACGGCAAAGTCGACTACTTGACGCAACACATCGAAATCGGTAAATTGCTCAACAAAGAACAAGAAGCACGCGACTGGGTCAAAGACTTCAAAACACGTGCAGCAGACGCTGGAACAGAAATCAAAGCTAAAATCGGTGAAGATGCGACAGTTTCTGTCATCGAAAGCTTCGACAAACAACTCTACGTCTTCGGCGACAACTGGGGCCGCGGCACAGAAATCCTCTACCAAGAGATGAAATTGAAAATGCCGAAAAAAGTCACAGAAATGGCGTTAAAAGACGGCTACTACGCGTTATCACCTGAAGTCTTACCTGAATATGCAGGTGATTACCTGATCTTCAGCAAGACAGCAGAAGCGGATAACTCGTTCACAGAAACGGACACGTATAAAAACATCCCTGCCGTCAAAAACAAACAAGTCTACGAAGTCGATTCAAAAGAATTTTACTTCAACGATCCACTCACATTGGAACGTCAACTGGAGTTCTTCAAGAAAAGTTTCCTTGGCGCGTAACGTATACTAAAGGAGGGAGCCTCATCGCTCCCTCTTTTTTTGGATTCATACAAACTGGAGGCGATATCTGTGTCATCCGCTAGACTACCTTTTGGCTTAAAAATTTCATTCGGACTGATCCTGTTCGTCGTCATGTTTTGGCTTTCAATGACGTTTGGTGCTGCGGATACCACCATTCGCGAAGTCTGGAACGCCTTGACGTTTGGTCCGCTCAACGATAAAGCAAAAATCATTCAAGAAATCCGTCTCCCCCGCGAACTTGCGGCGATTCTCGTCGGTGCCGCACTCGGCGTCTCAGGTGCCATCATGCAAGCGATGACCCGGAATCCTCTGGCGGATCCCGGTCTGCTCGGCTTGACCGCCGGTGCCAATGCGGCGCTTGCCTTAGCGATCGTCTTTATTCCCGGCATCAACTATTACGGCATCATGCTCGCCTGTTTCATCGGTGCCGCCCTCGGCGCAGCACTCGTCTTCGGAATCGGTGCTTCCCGCCAAGGCGGCTTCTCCCCGCTCCGGATCGTCCTCGCCGGATCAGCGATTTCTGCCTTTTTATACGCAATTGCGGAAGGCATCGGGATTTACTTCAAGATTGCCCAAGATGTTTCCCAGTGGACATCCGGTGGACTCGTCGGCACGACATGGGGACAACTGCAAGCGATCACGCCGGTCATCGTCATCGGGACGGTGATTGCGATGATCTTCTCGCGCCAGTTGACGATCCTCAGTCTGTCGGAAGAAGTCGCACTTGGGCTTGGTCAAAACATCACCCGGATCAAAGCTGTACTTTATGTCGTCGTCATCCTGCTTACCGGTGCAGCGGTCGCCTTAGTCGGCAACATGGCGTTCATCGGATTGATGATTCCGCATATCGTCCGCGCCATCGTCGGCACCGATTACCGTTACATTCTGCCGATGACGGCTGTATTCGGAGCGACGTTCATGTTACTCGCCGATACAATCGGTCGGACGCTGTTTGCGCCGTACGAGACACCGGTCGTCGCAATCGTCTCGATGCTCGGTTTACCGTTCTTCTTATTGATTGTCCGTAAAGGAGGTCACGCATTCTCATGATGGAAACTCGTTTACGCCGACGTCAACGCTTGATCTTTTTATTGTTAAGTTTGTTATTGCTCGGCACGATCGTCATCAGTATCGGGCTTGGTCCAGCATCCGTCTCGTACGACCGCTTGTTGCCGACGTTATTCGGTCAAGGGACGTTCAAAGAAGACTTCGTCTTGTTCTCGCTCCGTCTGCCGCGAATTATCATTACGTTGCTCGCCGGAATGGCACTCGCCTTGTCCGGTTCGATTTTGCAAGGTATCACTCGGAATGAACTGGCCGATCCCGGCATTATCGGAATTAACACAGGAGCCGGTGTTGCGGTGGCGATTTTCTTCCTCTATTTCCCGGTTGATGTCGGCTCATTTATCTACGGATTACCGGTTGCGGCATTCTTAGGTGCTTTAGTGACGGCCGTAGCCATTTACGCGCTTTCTTACGACCGGAATCGCGGCTTGCAACCAATCCGGCTGATTTTGACCGGCGTCGGCTTCTCGATGGCGTTATCCGGCATCATGGTCATCCTGATTTCGTCAACGAAACGCGAAAAGGTCGATTTCATCGCCAAATGGCTCGCCGGTAACATTTGGGGGACGGACTGGACGTTCGTCTACGCCTTGCTACCCTGGCTGATCGTCTTGGTTCCGTTTACGCTGTATAAAGCCAATAAATTGAACCTGCTCGCTTTAAACGAACCGGTCGCGATCGGTGTTGGGGTCGCAATTGAGAAGGAACGGATTCAACTGTTGCTGACGGCTGTCGCACTCGCGGCGTCTGCCGTCTCTGTCACCGGAGGCATCTCCTTCATCGGTTTGATGGCACCGCATATCGCCCGTGCCCTCGTCGGTCCACGCCATCAATGGTTCTTGCCGATTGCACTGTTGATCGGCGGCTGGTTACTCGTCTTGGCGGATACGATCGGACGAAACATCGCTGATCCGGACGGCGTTCCGGCCGGTATCGTTGTTGCGCTGATTGGCGCCCCGTACTTTATCTATCTGCTTCTGAAAAAGTAAGAACACTAATCAACCAACAAGAAATGATTTCTTGTTTCACTCGCTTTCCTCAGGCGAGACACAAGCCAGTTTTCCTGCCCATTTGGACAGGAAAGCGGGTCTTATTTGTCTCTGACAGCGCAAGTTGCCTTGCGCTTCTTCCTGCAGGAGTCTCGTAAATCAAATCATTTCTAAAAAAACAACAGCGGCGAGAGGAATTTTAACTTCCTTTCGCCGCTGTTGTTTTTTACGTAACGGTTCATTATTATTTAATATTTAACGCGCCGTGCTTCCCGTTCCGCGAGAATCAGCTCACGTTCTGATAGGTGGGTCGGATCGAGTCGTTTGATCCGCGAATCGACGAGACGGTCGAGCGACAAGACCGACAGCAAAAAGACAAGAATTGGTCCGATCAATGTCGGTCGCGGGACGTACGGAATTAAAAACTGCGCGCCCACGACGATTAACAGCTCGGTGATCGTGATCAGGACGTACGGTAACCCCAAATGGTCCCAGACTTCCATCCGGTCAAACCGTTTCGTGAAGTAACGATACTTCAAAAAACGGACACCCCATTGGTAGGCAAGCACCGGGACCAGTAAAAAATAATGCATCGATGGTTCAGATAAGTTCAAATCATCTGCCAGAAAAAGAAAGACGATCAAAACGAGTAGAAAAAATACCGTCTGGACATGCCGGACACGTTTCGTCAGTCGCAGATAATCTTGTTTTCGTTGGCGTTCGATGTTTTCCATATTTGTCCCTCCCTTTTCTGCAAGAGTCACCAGTTACTTTTTCCGGTACTGTTCAATCTCCCGCATCGTCACAAAAGCGGGATCCAGTTGTTTCGCCGTCGCATTTAGTTTGGAAACAAACAACGTAATCACCAGCACCCAGATCAGAATCATTGCAAACGCGACACCTGAATACTGTGGGAAGAGATAGCCCAGGTAGAACAACAATACAGGCACAAAATAGCCGATTATTGAAGCCCGACCGACCTTCAAGACGGTCTCTTGATACAATTCAGCCGGCAGACGTCGTTTTAAAATCCGCAGACGCATGATTTCACGGACGACGCCCCCGAGACAAAGGAACGGAATCGAAAATAACGTAAACAGTCCCGTTTCCCAAAAATCCGGAATGAACCAACTGATGACTCCCAGCACTAAAACAGGAACCGGAATCAAGTGTTGGATTTTTTTCAACGGCGGTCCGAGCAGATTTAACCGTGCATTTTTTTCAAGCAATGTATTCATTTAATTTTCTCTCCTACTTTTTTATACGTTTTTATGAACCTCCTGATCACTGACGAAATCCGGATCATCACGTAATTGGATTTTTTTATATACGCGTTCACAGATCGCATAGAGTGGAATCAGGATGACCATAAGCGCCAACCACATCTGCCAAAACGGACGATCCATCGTCGCTACCATCAGGACGACAAAAATTGTATACAGGATGACTTGATAGATGATCCAAAAACGCCATTGTTTGGTTGCCAATTCTTCTCCGATATAGGATTCAAGAATCCGGCGCTTTTCAACTTGATACCGGTAATCGCACAAAAAGTAAGTTGCCGGTATCAGTAATACCATTAAACTCGAGTCAAACAATGTTGTCAGGATCCCGACTCCGATGAATAGTAAAATGCTCCAAATCATTTTTGTCCCTAAGATATTCTTATCCATGTAAGCCAGCGTTAATTCATGTAACCGTTCATCACGTGCCGTACGCATGATGTTCTCTCCTTTAACTACCCCTGTCATTCTTCCAGATACTTCACGTGCTTATACACTTCCTGATCACTGACGAAATCGGGATCGCCTGAACGTGCCATTTTCTTAAACAGCCAGTCGGTTGCAAAGTAAAGTGGCACTAGAATCAACGCCATCCAAAGGGCCGTCTTCCACCAGCCGAGATCGTTTGTCTCAAGTACTACGACGAGCAGCGTGCCATATAACACAATCTGAATTCCAAGCCACAGCATCGATTGTGTCATGATCTGATCTTTTGAAAGATACCGTTCTAAAATCCTCCGTTTTTCCAACTGGAACGGGAAATCAAAAATCAGATAAACAAGCGGCAATAGACCGAAGTAAAGTGCGGAATCCATCGTTTCCGAAAAGATGCCGAGCGTCGCCGCCACAGCCGCCATCAGCCAGCCGTTTTTTTGCAATTGACTTTTGTCGATGTAAGCAAGCGTCAACGCATGCAGTCGTTCGTCTCGTGCCGTTTGCATCTTGCTTTCCTCCTTCATCCCTGTTGGATTTCTGTTTCACTGATATAGCTCGGATCAATCTGTTTTGAACGGTAGGTCAAAATGCGTCGACAAAGCCAGTAAAACGGGATGACTCCGAGACACAGTCCAAGTAAAAAGGCTGTAGCTGAACGATCGGCTGTGAGCACAATCAAAGCAGCCAGCGCTCCGTATTGAAACAGCCCGACTCCGACATGAAGACGGAATAACCGGTCTGCTGATTCTTTCGACGTGTGACGGGCGACGATTTGAAAACGGCGGTGTTGCATCGCCATATCATACGCGAAATAAAGAGTCGGAATGATCAAGGCGAACAGCGGTTGCTCTAGAAAATTACTGACGAATAAGAAGAGTGCTAAAATGCCCCATACTTTAGCACTTGTTCGTTGATGCATGTGTTGATAAAGTTCCTGCAGTTCCGTCTGTTGAACTGTCACAGTATTCATTGAAACACGTTCCTTTCTGTCGTTCTTTACTGTCATATACTTACATTTTACCAGTTATGTTTCAAAAAAAAAGAAACTTCTGAAAAAAAGAAGTTTCTAGGCCGAGACTTGGATGATTAAATAGATCACGCTGTACGCGACAATGGCAAGCGGAATCATGGCGACACCAATCAGCCAACCGTTTTTATCACGAATTCCGAGATAAAGAACAAGACAGCCGACGATGAAGGCAATGAGTGTAGTAAATGGATTCATACGAATTTCCCCCTCAAAAGTAACCTGTATAGAAATTTCCCCTTCCCGGAACTTGATAAACACCAAAAGCATGTCTGCAACACACTGCGTGTCGAAAAAAATAGTGCTGGCTCCGGGGAAATACCACCGGGACCAGCACTGCCTGCAAAGCTTATTTCTTCGTGATGACGACTTTCTTCTCGACGACATGGCCGCCCAAGTCTTTTAGTTTCAAATTGTAGACGTTTTGACCTTTTTTCAAAGTAACGGTCTTGTTGATGGTTTTCTTGAATGCGCGCATCTGATACGGCTCTTTAAAAGCGTGTCGGTATTCCGAATTGCCGTTCAGATCAAACCGTAACTCATCGTAGTTGTCACGGATGACAATGGTCATCTTCGCTGTTTTTGTTTTACTGGAGACTGTTTTTGGAGCCGTCACTTGAATCGTCGGACGTTCCGAATCGATAATGACTTGTCGACTGAACGCGACACGGTTCCCTTTTTTATCATAGGCTTCGACTTTAAACGATTTTACACCGTCCGTCGTATACGTGATGCCATGGTTGAATGTGTAATGTTGCTTCGCCGCATCCCAACGTAATTTAACCGATTTTCCATTGATCTTAAACGACTTCACATCCGACTCATCCGCGACGTTTCCTGAAACCGTCACTTGTTGTGATGTCGCTAACCCGAGTGCTTCCGGTGTATCAATTTGTACGCTTGGAACCGCCTTGTCGACACCTGACGTGTTGACGTTTTTCTTAATGCGGTTTCCGGCATAATCCGATACGACCAGTGTCACTTTCGCACGGCTCGGGAGATCTGTCAGTGTATAGCTCTTCACCGACGGAGCCAGTGGTTCTTTTAAGACACTTTTTCCATCGACCAGAATATCAAATGAAGCGATACCTGTCCCTAAGTCCCCGGCTGTCCATGAAACCATTTTTTTATCCGCATTCCAATTCGTTGTGGTAGCAGGTGCTTGTGTATCCACATACACCGGGAACAATGCATTCTGCCATTTTGCATTCGGATAATCGACGATTGATTTCACTTGATAGTAGTACAGACCGTCCTTGACCTTCGAGCCGTTGACGGTTCCATCCCACGCAGCATTTGTCACCGATGTATAACCCGGCTCTTCTGCACGATCATAATAATTTTTGGTGACATCTTCTTGTGTCTCTAATTTGCGAAGCACCGCTTGATTCCGGTCGAGAATGGCATATTCCACTTTTTTCGCATTCCGCAGGAACGACAGGACTGGGAACGCTTCATCCGTGCTTCCATCTCCATTTGGTGAAAATGATACTTTTTCTTTGAGGACATCTCCTGCTGTATTAAGTCCAAGCAACGTATAGTCCTCGTTTATTTCTGTCGCGAGACCGGTCGCCCCGTAAAATGTTTGATCATCATAACTCGGCGCATCAATGATCGGTGCTTTATCCCACGACCCTTTAAAACCAACGTATGGAACCGTCAATTCCGGGTTTTTACTTTTCGTATCCATCAGACGAACAAAACCTTCAACGAAGTAGCCGTTCTCGAAGAGTGTCTCAAGCGGTACACCGTTTGCCCCGTCGATCGTATCTTTTAAATCAACCGTTACATTGACTTGCTTCGTACTCTTCGCATCAATCGCGACCGAGCTTGCTTTTTTCGAGCCGACTGTAAAGGAAATCGGGAATGTGCCTTTGTTGGCGTCAACAGCCCCGACTGTTCCCTTCTTAAAGATTCCGTCTGTCTCCAGTAAGTTCTTCCCTTTGACGACAAGGTCGGATTGGACCGTTCCGGCCAACTTGTACGTTAATTTTTCATTGCTGTAGTTCTTCAAGTCGAGCGTGAAGCTGAATTTGTCACCGACTTGTTTCAAGGCAGCTTTCCCTTCACCCGACTTCGTCTCGGTGACGACGACCGGTGTCTTCATCGCTGCACGCAAATCCATCAATCCGGCACCTTCACGGCGTGGCGAATAATAGTTGCCTGTTTTCGCTTCCTGATTATATGATCCTGAGTCTAGCTGCGGACGGGATGTATTCATCAAGATGTTTTTCGCCAGTTTGACCCGCGTTGCACCACTGACTTTAAAATCTTTATCGACGCGTTGCATGACGAGTGCCGTTCCTCCGGCAACATGTGGCGCTGCCATCGATGTTCCGCTCATGACACCATACTCGTTGTCGTTGAGTGTCGAGTAGATTTTTCCGCCTGGAGCCGTGATTTCCGGCTTAAAGTCAAGATTTGGTGTCACGCCCCACGATGTGAAATCAGACATCTCGCCGGCAACCGGATTCGGTGCCGAGACTGCTTTTCCGTCAAACGTCACCGTCAACGCTTTACCGGCCTTTGCTTTCGCTTCCAGTTCGTTCCCGTCCGCGATACTTAACGAGACGAGCGGAATCGTCGGTTTATTCAGCGACATGCTGACATAATCCCCGTGATCAACACGACCGCGGACGATGACACCGGCTGCACCTTGCTTTTCAGCTTCCGCCTGAATCATCCCGTAATTAAAGCTGCCGTCACGGACGACGAATACTACTTTATTCTTCACGTCTTTCCCCGTGTAGTTCGTTTCACTTCCGTCACCGACATAGATCACGTCTTTTGCTGCTTTGTCGAACACCGGAATCGGATTCGGTGAATCTTGTTTTTGGTAAGCGAGATAACCGGCGTCTTCTCCATCAACTGTTAGTGCCATCCCTTCAAGCGTCAACTGTGTGTTCTCGACGGAAGCGACCTGCAGCGCCTCACTGATCAGTCCGGGTGAACCGACGACACCGATATCCGGATTCGACGCGTATGGGTTTCCGGCGCCGTTTCCTGCATAACCAGAGTTACCAGCAGAGATCGCACAAAGAATTCCGTTGTTCATCGCATTGACGATCGCCTTTTGTTCCGGATCGTCTTTTTGAACGAATGATGCCGTCGAACCAAGGCTCATGTTGATGACATCTGCACCGAGAGCAATCGCGTCATCAATCGCTTTAATGTAGATATCACTGAACGTCGACGGCATGCCTGGATCATTTCCGAATACTTTCATTGCCAGAAGCTGTGTTTCCGGTGCGACTCCTTTAATACCGCCGCTCGCCTCATCGCCGTTGGCACCGACTGTACCGGCAACGTGCATCCCGTGCATGGAAGCTCCCGGACCGAGATCACGGATTTCACTGTCATGATCCGCATAGTTGTATCCGTACGGTACTTTTTCTGTAAAGTAGTTTCCTTTTAAGCCTTTTGAAGATTTAAAGCTTTCGACTTTTGACGAAGTCAAATCGACTTTCGTCTCCGGACTGAGTACCATGTCCTTGTGCGTCGGATCAATCCCTGTGTCGATGACGGCAACAATCGTTCCTTCCCCTTTATAACCGTAATCCTGCCATGTTTGCTTTGCATTGATCATGTCTTTACTATGTACCATGTTCGGTTTGGCGCCTTTTTCGACTTCAGGACGCGCATACTCATGGGCGATATGTACACTTTTGACTCCGCTTAATTTTTCCAATTCTTTGATTTCACCGTATTTGACTTCTCCGCTGAACCCGTTCAAAACGGTCGTAAAACTTTCTTTATAAGAAACCGCAATGTCTTTTTGGGCAATCGTTGCTTTGACTTCCTTCTGCTTATTGACGATTTGATTCTTGAGTATGACTTTTTCGGTATTGCTTAATGTGCTGTACCGTTTATTTTGAGCTTGTGCGTGTTCAATCGCCGCTTTTTGATCGAGTTCGACGACAATCCGGACTTTTTCATTTGGACTGTATGTTTTTTCCTGCCCTGTTTTTTTCACTGAGAGTGCTTGTGGCTTTTGGACATTCACTTTTTGTGATGACGTAAGTCCCTCGGCATGAACCAGGCTGGAAGATGTCATGAGGGCAGCTGCCATCAGAGCAATCTTCTTTTTCTTCATTCGATTTCCTCTTTTCTAAAAATGTAGTGTTTGACAAAAAAAGAATATTAAACGAAAATTCTGTATTTTTAGTTTAGTTAACTTTCTTATCATATACAATTCAATTTCAATCCTTTTTTGTTTTTTTACCGTTTTATGCCATCGTTATAACCATTATCCTAAATTCCCCATCTGTTATCCGGTCAACAAAAAAACTCTTGGTTGCCCAAGAGTTTTCAGGTAAAACGATATGGAGACTATCGGGCTCGAACCGACGACCTTTTGGCTGCCAGCCAAACGCTCTCCCAGCTGAGCTAAGCCCCCGTGTGTTTCTATTATGAGTATACCTATTGCTGTTCATTTTTTCAATATAAAATTAGACCGCTTACAAAAAAATTCTCCCTGCCGCGATGGCACGAGAGAATCTCTTATTAATCGTTCAACTCACGCATCAAATCCGCCTGTCGCTCCAGTTCTGCTTGTTGCTCCAAGATCAGTACTTTTTTATACGTCCGCGCTGAAATCAGGATGCTGATTTCATATAAGACGAACAACGGGACAGAAATCATTAAATGCGAAGTGACGTCCGGCGGTGAGATCAACGCCGCGACGACGAATAACGCAAAGTAGGCATACTTCCGATTCTTCCGCATGAAGAACGGCGTCACGAGTCCAAGGCGTGTCAAAAACATCGTCACGACCGGCAGTTGGAACAGTATTCCAAACGGGATCGTCAAGCGGATCAAAAAGCTGAAATAGTTCTCGACGCCGATGACTTGTTCGATGCCGAGCTCTTGTCCGAGCTCTGTCGATACTTCAAGTAAAAACGGTAACAACCAAAAGTAAGAAAATGAAACACCAGCTAAAAATAAGAAGAACGTTACTGGAATATACGTCAACGTCGCTTTTTGCTCTTGGTCATGCAGACCGGGACGGATGAACGCCCAAAGCTGGTACATCCAAAACGGTGACGCCAAGACGATTGCGATGATGAACGCAAGATTCAGATATAACATCAGTGGATCAGCCACGTTAAAAGCGTTCAGACCAATTCCGAGCTCCTTTAAGTCAGCCTGCAGAAAACGTACAAGCGGACGGACAAGCGGAAAAGCTGCAGCGAACATGACCACCACGATGATGAGCGACCAGATGATCCGTTTCCGGAGTTCATCTAAGTGCGTCGTCATACTCTGCTCTTGATCGATCGCCATGATTCACTCACTTCTCTTTCGTTTCGTCCTTTTTGTCTTTATCATCTTCCATGATGCCGTTTGTCGCGCTCTTGAATTCTTTTAACGTTTGACCGGCAGCGCGGCCGAGTTCCGGTAATTTTTTTGGTCCGAAGATGATTAAAGCGACGACGCCGATCAAGGCGATGCTCCCCGGGCCGATACCAAGTGTCAACGGGATTAAGTTTTCCATTATGATTTCACTCCTTCAGCTGATTGCGAATAATGCTTCATGAAATAAACAAGCGACTGCAACTCAATCGACAGATCGATGTGATGGACGCGAACATGGGCCGGTACGTTTAATCGTGCCGGTGTAAAGTTCAGAATGCCGGTCACACCATACTCAACTAACTCGTCCGCTACTGACTGGGCGAACTGGGACGGTACCGTCAAGATGGCGACGTCGACATGGTTCGCTTTGATTTGTTCTTTCATATCTGACACGTGGTAAATCGGAACGTCTTGTGTCGTCGTTCCGACCTTGTCCTCATCCGCGTCAAACGCGATGACGATACGAGTACTATTATTCTTTAAAAAGTTATAATTTGCAAACGCTGTTCCGAGGTGTCCAACCCCGATTAAGGCGACATTCGTGACCTCGTCTTGGTTGAGTGTCTTTCGGAAAAATGTTAACAAATGTTGAACATTGTAACCGTACCCTTTTTTCCCTAACGCCCCAAAGTAGGAAAAGTCACGACGGATTGTCGCCGAGTCGACTTTGACCGCTTCGCTGAGCTCGGCTGACGAGACGCGCAGCTTGCCGGAGTTGTAAAGACTCTGGATGAAACGATAATATAACGGCAGTCGTTTCGCCGTTGCTTGTGGTATTTTTGTGTCTGGCCCATTCATACTGCAGTTCCCCCTTCGTCCACGTTCTGACGTGGCACCCAAATCATTGCAAAGAATTCTACTCTCCTTGATTGTAAACCACTTCACATAGAGTAACAAATATTATATTCGGCAGGATTTTTCGTGATAGACTAAGGGGTGGAAGGATGGATGGATATGATTCTCTTACAAGTAAACCAACTCTCAAAATCATTCGGCGTTGAGCCGATTTTAGAAAATATTAAACTCGAAGTACAGGAACGGGACCGGATTGCCCTCGTCGGACGAAATGGTGCCGGAAAATCGACACTTTTAAAAATCATCGCCGGCGAGCTGTCGCATGACTCCGGGGAAATCATGAAGAGCAAGGAAGTGCGGATCGGTTACCTCGCTCAGGACAGCGGACTTGAGTCCAACGAATCGATTTGGAATGAGATGCTGACCGTGTTCGAACACCTGCAGGATCAAGAACGGGCGTTACGCCGGATGGAAATCGAGATGGGCATGGAACACATATTAAACGATCCGACTGCCTACGACCGTCTCTTGAAAACATACGATCAAGCGCAACATGACTTCTCGGAAGCCGGCGGTTATCAGTTCGAAGCCAACATCCGCTCCGTCTTACACGGGATGCGCTTTTATCCGGACGATTATTCCCGCCGGATTCAGACGCTTTCCGGTGGACAGCGGACCCGGCTCGCTTTGGCGAAGATGTTGCTGCAGGCACCGGAACTGTTGATTCTCGATGAGCCGACGAACCACCTGGACATCGATACACTGTCTTGGCTTGAAAGTTACTTATCCGGTTACCGCGGCGCCGCCTTGATCGTTTCCCATGACCGGTATTTCCTCGATCAAGTCGTCAACGTCGTCTATGAATTGTCCCGCAACGTCTCCCGGAAGTTTACCGGTAATTATACGAAGTATCTCGAACAAAAAGCGGCGCTGTACGAACAGGAAATGAAACAGTTCGAACAACAGCAGGAAGACATCGCGAAGATGCAGGATTTCATCCAGCGTAACATCGCCCGCGCGACGACGACGAAACGGGCGCAAAGTGTTCGCAAACGCCTTGAGAAAGTCGACCGGATCGATCGACCGGACGGCGACGAACGCAGTACTGTCCTGTCGTTCCCGATTGAGAAACAAAGCGGCAATGACGTGTTACAGGTCAATCAACTTGCGGTCGGCTATGAAGCAGCCGTCTCAAAAAATATCACGTTTAGGCTGCAACGTGCCGAGTCGCTCGCGCTTGTCGGACCAAACGGGATTGGCAAGTCGACGTTGCTGAAAGTCCTCGTCGGCCGTCTGAAACCGTTATTTGGTGACTATCGTTTCGGCACAGGTGTCTCGATCGGCTACTACGATCAGGAGCAGGCGGAACTGAACGACCGCAACCGAGTCATCGACGAGATTTGGAACGAATGGCCGTTGATGCGCGAGCAGGAAGTCCGGTCCGTGCTTGGACAGTTCCTCTTCAGCGGAGATGATGTCTTCAAGCTCGTCCATGAATTATCGGGCGGTGAACGCGGACGACTGGCACTCGCGAAGCTGAAGTTACGTAAAACGAATCTGCTTGTGCTGGATGAGCCGACGAACCACTTGGATCTCGATTCGAAGATGGTCCTCGAAAACGCCCTCGTCGACTACGAAGGAACGTTGCTCTTCGTCTCCCACGACCGGTACTTCATCGACCGTGTCGCGACCCGTGTTATTGAGATGAGTGGCGATGGCGTAACCGATTATCTCGGTGACTACTCCTACTACATGGAGAAAAAAGCCGAAAAAGAAGAAATTGCCCGACTTGAAGCGGAAGAAGCCAAAGCGATCAAAGTCGCTTCGACGAAGACGATTGATAAAGAAGCACAAAAAGAAGCACGCAAAAAGAAACAACAGCTCGAGCAACTCGAACAAGAGATTGAACGGTTAGAGAACCGGTCGGTCGAAATCGAACAGTTGTTGTGTGAACCGGAAGTCTTTAATGATATCCCGAAAGCAACCGCCCTCTCAGCCGAACGCGATCAGATTGATATTGACCTGCTTGACCTGATGGAACAGTGGGAGTCGTTCCACTGATGCGCTCGAAAAGTTATGTCATCAACCTGATCCAAGGATTATTGTCCGGTGTGCTTTATTTCGTCCCGATGTATGCGGACTATGTCTCGGCTTTCATTCGTCCGGATGCGTTTAACGCCGTTTATCCGTTGTTCATCTTAATTTCCTGTATGATCGGTCTTGTCATCCAGACGTGGAGCGGACTGTTCATCAGTTTATTGTCCGGTCTGATTTGCACGTTGCTGACGACCCAATCGTTCGTTGCACTGAACGATCCGATGATCATTATGTATTACGGGGCTGTCTCTCCTCTGACCGCGTTTTTGATCAGCTGTGTCGGAATTTGGGCGCTCGCCGTTCTGTTTTATCTACTGGACGGTTTCCAGTACAGTAAACGTCATAAAATGGAATAGGCAACAAAAATAGACGAGGAAAGCGGATATCGAATCTGCTTTCCTCGTCTATTGGTATGGCGTTGTCTTATTTCGTAGGACGTGCAATCGTGAAGATGTCACCAATCTTGGCGTAATCATTTCCCGCGAGACGGGCAATCGCGCCTAAACCGTCGGCATCAATCCGGAACGAGTCTACGAGTTCATCCGCGACATGGTACCGTACGACTTCACCGATCAATAAATCAGCTGCCTCCAGATCAACGTGTTGTGTCAGTTTCAGTTCAAAGCGAATCTTCGCTTCCGCAACTGCCGGGACGTCAATCAAATCACTGTCGATCAACGTTAGATTCGTCCGCTCCAGTTCACTTTCACCGTAAGCGAGCGGGGCTGCCGTTTCGTTGACCGCTTCGACAATCTCTTCACTGACGATATGGATGACATACTCCTGATTGAGTAAGATATTTTTGGCCGTATCCTTTTCCCCTTGATCCGTCTTTTGGACTGCGATCAATAATTGCGGCGGATGGCTTGAGGCGACCGTGAAAAACGAAAACGGCGCAGCGTTAATCGTTCCGTCCGCACCTTTTGTCGTCACGAAGGCAATCGGTCGCGGGATGATGCTCCCGATCAACAATTTATAATTTTCTTTTGGACTGAGTGACTGTGGATCAAACTTCATTGTTCATTACCCGCTTTCTCTGATCACCCGAGCATGGCTGCGAGCGAATAGTCTCCAGCACCAATCAATGCGACGCCGAGGGCGATGACGATCAGGGCCATGTTGTATTCGTACCCGTTCTGTGTGACCCAGTAACCATTTTGACCGTGGACCTTGATGATGGCGATGAGCATCGATCCGATGATCAAGGCGGCAGCGAACCATAAGAACAAACCACCGGCAAACAACAAACCACCGACCAGTTCCGCTAGTCCTGCCGTAATTGCAAGTGTTTTACCCGGTTTCATGCCGATTGACTCGAACCAGCCACCCGTCCCTGCAATGCCATGCCCTCCGAACCAACCAAACAGTTTTTGTGTCCCGTGTGCCGCAAATGTTAATCCAATCACCAATCGAATAAGAAATAATCCTAAATCCATCATCTTGATCAAAACTCCTTTTACTTAATGTTTTTTAATTACTTTTTGTAACCTAAATACGACTATAAACTAATACTTACTAAAAGTAAATAGATTTGTTTTTGTTCTTTTTGTTACATTAAGTAAAATGATTCGATTTTTTTAGTGGAAGCGGGTATACTACAAGTATAGAAAGGATGAGTGCTGATGGAAGAGACATTGATTCCGACTGCCCTTTGTCCGAAAGTCGAACATGCCTTTGAAATTTTGGGCAAGAAGTGGACGGGCTTGATTTTACGTCATCTCATGACGAAGACCTGTCGTTTCAACGAAATTCAAGATGCGATTCCGGAGTTATCTGGTCGTATGTTAACGGAGCGCATGAAGGAACTTGAGGCGGAAGGTATTGTCATCCGGACCGTCATTCCGGAACGTCCGATTAAAATTCAATACAGTTTGACTGACAAAGGTCGTCAGCTTGAACCTGTCATTCGTTCAATCGAAGAATGGGCCGAGCTCCAAGACTGACATAAAAAGTCTCTCCGTTCAGGGGAGACTTTTTATTTACGTTTGTATTGAGAACGATTATCAATTAAACTAAAGAGGTTCACATCTTGGAGAAAGGATGATTCAGATGAACATCATGATTGGTTTTGTCAGCATGTCCGGCAACACAGAAGACATCGTACAGATCTTGCAGTCGGAACTCGAGCGCAAGGGCTGTGCGGTTCACATACAAGAGCTCGATCAGTTATACCCGTCCGACTTTTCCAAGTATGATGCCGTTTTACTCGGCTCCTACACGTGGGGGGACGGCGATTTGCCGTATGAAGCAGAAGACTTCGTCGAGGAGTTGGGGGAAAGTACGTTAAACGGTTTAGCCGCTGCCGCCTTTGGTTCCGGTGACCTCGATTATCCCAAATACTGTGCAGCCGTCGATACATTGGAACAGACGCTTGCGTCCGCCGGCGCAACGATCGTCGTTCCCGGGCTGAAGATTGAGTTTGATCCAAATACACCCGAGAAACAAGCCGCCTGCCGCACGTTCGCAAGTGAATTTTTCGTCCGGGCACAACGGCTTCACGCTTAACTGGAAAGAACCTCGACTTCAGCCGAGGTTCTTTTTTGCTTTCCAGCGTTTTTGGAGATACCAAGGAACAATTGTCAAGACAAGAAAGACGACAATCGCACCGATGATGATTTGCGGATCTTTCGAGACGATACTGCTGCCTAAAAAGTTATAGGCAAATGTCCCGGGGATGATTCCGATCAGCGTTGCCAGGAAGAAGGACAGCAAACGGACTTTCGACAGTCCTGCTGCATAGCTGATCAAATCGAAGTTGAAAATCGGAAGCAGACGGAAGATCAATACATAGATGAATCCATTTTTTTCGAGTTGCTGCTGAATCTGTTCGATTTTTCCGGCACTCGCCTTCTCCTTAATCAATCCACTCCCGAGCTTTCGCGCAACTAAAAAAGCTACGACAGCACCGAGTGTCGCTCCGATGACGGTGTAAAGCGTCCCAAGCCAGGCACCAAAGGCCAGTCCACCGGTAATCGACAGGACCGATGCAGGAAAGAAAATCAACGGGCGAATCGTATAGAGAAGAATATACAAAATCGGCGCCCACATTCCGAACGATAAAATCCACTCCTTGATGTCTGTCGGACGGATGTTGAGATACGAACGACTGAACCAGATCAGTCCGCTGATGATCAGGACAAGCAAAAGAATTCGAATGATTTTTTGTTGGTGTGTCATTATAGGTCACATATTCCTTCCTGTACTACTCGTCTTTTTTACCTGTTCCCGAATCCGGCTCGCGTCACGCCTCGGCTCCCTCCTCGAATATGTGTTTCAACGACGTTGGTTTTCGGGAACTGTGTAAAGAGAACAGAAAAGCCAGAAAGGTGATCAAAATGACACAACCAATTAAAGCCTTAGTCTTTGATGTGTACGGGACCTTATTCGATGTCCATTCCGTCAAAGTAAAAGCAGAAGAACTGTATCCGGGACACGGGGAAGCCATCAGCCAGGCCTGGCGCCAAAAGCAACTCGAGTACTCGTTTTTACGCCAGTTGAACGGACAATACGTTCCGTTCAGTCAAGTGACGCGTGACGCACTTCGGTATGCCTTGCTCCAACTCAAACTGCATGTCACGGAAGAACATATTGCTGACTTGATGGAGGTCTATTTGCAACTCGACCATTACCCGGAAGTCGATGCCGTCCTCCGACAGATGGGGGATAAACAACTGGCGGTCTTCTCAAACGGCTCACACGATATGCTCGATCCGTTGATGGAACAGTCCGGACTGGCCGAACGATTCGACCATATCATCAGCGTCGATGACATCAAACAATATAAACCGACTCCGGCATCCTACATGCATGCCCTCAACACACTGGGGCTGAAACGGGAAGACGTCCTGTTCATGTCGTCGAACGGCTGGGACATCACCGGTGCCAAAAGTTTTGGTTTTCGGACAGCATGGATCAATCGGGCAGGTCTGCCGGTCGAAGAGTTGAATCTCGATCCGGACAGCATTTACGATGACTTAACGGGTCTACTCGAATGGAAATGAGAAAAGCGGCGTTCTCCCAAGGTTTGTGGGAGAACACCGCTTCTTTTAATAGTTCGCAAGACGCGAGAAACCTTTTTTAAAGAGATCCAGCTTCAAACCACCGTCTTTCTCGATGAAAAACAGGTATTCTTTTTGATCGGTATCTTTATAAAAGACCTTATAGAGCATCAGCGTTCGTTTTTTATTGTTCTCACTGGCCACGACCTGGTGCTTCGAGATGACCTCCGCTTGGATTTGTTCCGCGTCGAGTCGGTCGATCATCGGTTGGAAGGATTTCTTTTCCTGATCCGTCGCCGGCTTGCCTGGTGCGATCGTAAAGAAGTCATCACTCGCTTTATTCGTCAGACCGTATTTCCGGTCGACCAACACAACGTTCTTCAATTCACCGTTAACGGTCTGATCGAACGCATACAGCTTCTCAATCCGTGTCTGTTCGCCTTCCGCACGACCAATTTCGTACAGGGGCTGCTGTTTCGTATTCGCTTCAACTGCTTTTTTATCTGGTACGAGCTCTTCTTTATAGGCGATTTGGTACGCATCGACGATTTCCCGAATCTGTAAACCGATTGCGACAATGACGAGCACACCTAATAACGCGATGATGACTTTTTTCATTCCGTTTTTCCCCCATGTCTCTCGAATTCCTTACTTTAAATCTAGCCCAGGTTCGGCATTCATGGCAAGTGTCGATTGGCGGCCGGCCCGATATGGATGAATGGCGGCCGCTCCGATCATCGCGGCATTGTCACCGCATAAGTGCATCGGCGGGATGACGAGCTCAATCCCTTCACGTTGACAAGCTTCTGTCAATCCTGTTCGCAGTCCGCGGTTTGCCGCAACACCACCCGCGACAAGCAACTGTTTGCCGCCCTTTTCTTTGACGGCACGAATCGCTTTCGTAACGAGCACTTCAACGACGCTCGCTTGAAAACTGGCTGCCAAGTCTTCCGGAATGATGACCTCTCCGCGTTGTTCGGCGTTATGAACAGCATTGATGACAGAAGATTTTAAGCCACTGAAACTAAAGTCGTACGACTCTTTTTCAAGCCAAATGCGCGGGAAATGGAACGTATCCTGACCGGTTTGCGCCAGTTGATCAATTCGGGGACCACCTGGATAAGGAAGTTTCAAGGTCCGTGCCACTTTGTCATACGCTTCTCCGGCTGCATCATCACGGGTTTCACCGATTACTTCGTAGACGCCGTCTTCCGGCATATAAATCAATTCCGTATGTCCCCCTGAAGCAATCAAACAGACGAGTGGAAAGTGGAGCTCTTGTTCCAAACGGTTGGCATAGATGTGACCTGCGATGTGGTGAACACCAATCAATGGTTTACTGTGAGCGAAAGCCAATGCTTTTGCCGCGCTGACACCGACGAGGAGGGCACCGACCAGTCCCGGACCTTCCGTAACGGCAATCGCATCGATGTCATCAATCGTGACACCGGCTTCCGTTAACGCATCATCAATGACATACGTGATCCGTTCCACATGATGACGGGAAGCGACTTCCGGCACGACCCCGCCAAAACGTTTATGACTCTCGATTTGAGACGAGACGACATTCGAGAGTACATCCGTCCCCCCGCGCACGACAGCCGCAGCTGTCTCGTCACAACTTGATTCAATTGCTAATATCAACGGTTGTGTCATAGCTTGTCTCCTTCTAGTTCCAACCAATAGATGGCTGCATCTTCATTATTGTCCTGATAATAACGCTTCCGTGTCCCGGCGTATAAAAAACCAAGCTTTTCATACAAGGTACGCGCCGGTGAATTTGAAACGCGCACTTCGAGTGTCATCGCCCGTAACCCAAGCTGTTTGGCCTCCGCGATCAACGCAACGAGCAGGGCTTCTCCGATTCCCGTGCCACGCGCTGCCTGTTTGACGGCAACGTTTGTAATATGACCCTCATCCGCAATGTGCCACAGTCCGGCAAACCCGATGATTTCTTCTGTTTCTGCGACCAAATAATAGGCGTTCGGATTTTGCGTCATTTCTGCAACAAATGCTTCCAGTGTCCACGGCGTCGCAAAGGATTCCAGTTCTACGGCATGTACACCCGGTGCGTCCACAACCGTCATTTTTCGAATGCAGACATTAGTCATGGCGTTGTGCCTCAATCCATTTGGCTTCTGCTTCCGCAAGACGCAGGTAACGTGGTTCAAAAGCATGGGCTTCGACAGGCTGCCGGGTCGCTCCGAGCAATGCCAGAACACCGGCACGTGGGGCACGGAATGCCGGATCAACGATGACAAACGGTTCCAGTTCCGATACGAACTTGTCCACGTCTCCTGTTACTTGCGTATCCGCCGGCAGATTTTTGACGAAATCTGCGACCAATGTATGTTGCTCTTCTCCGACCAACTGACCGTTTTCATATAGACCAACGAAGCCGGTTCCCCGGCGGGCGTCTTGAATCGCTACGATACGTCCGGTTGAACCGGCGGATGCTGCCATCAGTTCAAGCGTTGACACAGGAACCAGCTCGATTCCTAATGTGTATGCCAATGTTTTGGCCGTTGTTGCCCCAATCCGGAGACCAGTATACGAACCGGGTCCATCAGCAATGACGACACGTGTCAGATCGCGCGGCGACCAGCGGACTTCCTGCATCATACGCTCAAGCAACGGCATCAATTTGGTTGCATGGTTCAAAGACGTCACATAAGAGGCTTCCGCCAAAATCTGTTTGCCGTCCGATAACGCAACAGACAGTTGTTTCGTCGATGTATCAATCGCTACGATTTTCATTGATTTAACCCCTCACATAGTTGGATGTACTGCTCACCGATCGGCTCAAGCAAAAAACGACGCGAGTCATCGCCTGTCCGTTCAATCGTGATCGCAAGGCGTTCGGGTGGAAGGACATCAGAAATCAATTCCGACCATTCGACGACAGCGACTCCACCTCCGTTTAAATATTCTTCAAGACCGATGTCATCTCCGCCTTCAAGACGGTAGACATCCATATGATACAGCGGCAATCGTCCAGTGTAGACCTTCATGATCGTAAACGTCGGACTGTTGACGTTTCGGGTAACACCCAGTCCCTTCGCGAATCCTTGGGTGAAGGTTGTTTTTCCTGCCCCTAAGTCCCCGTCCAGCGTCACGACCATCCCTTCGAAGGCACGGTGTCCCAGCTCAACAGCGAGAGCCGTCGTCTGTTCGAGGCTCGTCATTTCAAGTTTTATCATCTGTGTCCCTCCTCCTTTTCTCTTACTCCATTGTACCGAACAAAAAAGACAAAAAAAAATACGAAACGCTGAACGTTTCGTAGTAAAGTTGAAGTTAAGTTTAAAATTGGTTGCGGGGGCCGGATTTGAACCGACGACCTTTGGGTTATGAGCCCAACGAGCTACCAGACTGCTCCACCCCGCGACGATAAACGTTTCGGATTTGAATTATAAAAATTGGTTGCGGGGGCCGGATTTGAACCGACGACCTTTGGGTTATGAGCCCAACGAGCTACCAGACTGCTCCACCCCGCGATGATATAACGTTTCGACAGATATTAATATAACATGTACTTTAAAAAAAGACAAGTCTTATTTCATTTTCTTATTGTTTTTCTTAAAAGAACTTATACTAACATCATTTTTGAGACTTCTTTTTATAGAGAAAAACCGACCTGCAT